>JANNRV010000021.1:0-65005 GCA_031401775.1 Bacteroidia bacterium
GAAGGAGAGGGAGGCACTGAATCTAGCTAAAGAAGAATTGATGTGAGTGTTTATTTCCCTTCCTTTAATTTCTTCAACTCAGCTTCATATAAGGCTGTGTTTACTTTTTGATTCTCAGGAATATTTTTTATTGCTACTTCCCAGTATTTAATGGCATTCTTTTTATCGCCCAAGGCGGTATAGGCTCTGGCCAGACCAACGTTAGGAGTAAATTTTTCTTCCGGATGTGTTTTAAAATTATATTGGAAAATTTCCATCGCCTTTTCTTTCTTGCCTGCGGCCAATAAGGTTCTTCCATATTGATGAATAGCGCCTACGTTAGCGGTTGGATGTTTGATGGCTTTATTCATTACGGCTTCTGCCTCGGCTTCTTTTCCCATGGCCGCGAGTATATTGGACTTAGTTTGAAGTGTATTAAAATCCTCCTGTCCAATGAAAGGTGCGCTGATTGCTGCTTCGGCCCATTGCAAACCTTCTTCCAGATTAGTTTTATTCTGAACACAGAATTGTGCTGCTGCCTGAAGGTTTTGATAATTGAATCCCGTGGATCCACGTAACTCGTTTCTCATGGCCGTCAGGTAAATGTCATTGAGGTTAGGAACTTCAATGGAAAAGGAGGCTCTTTTATTTTCCCATTGGATAAATGCGATTGCTGAAGATGCTTCACGATTATCAAATCCATAGGTGAGATAGCGTGTAAATTCGCAATTGGTTGGAATTGATTCCACACGGAGCGCATCTTCTTTGTCGTTGTAGAAAAAACTTCCCCAGCTGGAAGAGTTGTTGGAAAAAATAAAAGTCCAGGGCTTATCTTTTTCTACGATGATGTGAAGGCCATAGGTGCCCGCTTTTAATTCTTTGCCATTAATTTTTACCGGATGAGAGAAGGTGATTGTAGTGTTCTCGTTTGCTCCACCTCGCCAGGGAGCAGCCGTAGACGGACCAAAGCCAAGGTTAGTCAAACCGTAAGGAACCAGTTCGCCCCAGATGTGACCTTTTCTATCCTGGCCGCTTCCATCGATAACATCGGGACTGCTGTAACTAATATTGACAGAGACGGGGCCAATGAATTGTGTGACATTGGCCTTTTGGTTATCGCCACTCGGTGGCTGCGTAAGACTTTGTGCTGCCACCCAACAGCTTACGGATAATAGGGTGATCACTGAAATAAGTTTTTTCATAATGCTTAGGGTTAATTGGGATTAAAACATGCACTATTAACGGAAACAAGGTTACTATGAGCTAACCTGTATTGCGGTATTTTTATTTTTCACTGTGCTTAAAGTTTACCTTTTACATGAGCGGGAACCAGCATATTCAGCGAGCCGGGTTGTATTTTAATGGAGAAATTATCGGTTGGGTCCATAGATTCACCATCAACATGGAAGGGCATGGGGTTAGGGAAATGAATCGAGATTTCCTGTGCTTGTATAATTTCTACAAACGAAGACTTATTTATTGTTCCGCTAAACATCTTTTGAGCAAACCCAAGGGCTTGCGTCAGCGGGAATTTTTTTATAAAGCAAACGTCAATACGTTGATCACAAACTGAAGCGAAAGGAGATACTTTGGCATTGTTACCAAACTGTGAGGAATTAGCAAGGGCGATAATAAATGCATCACGGTTGATTGCTTGATTATCTAAAACTGTTGTGACATTAAATTCTTTGAATCTGAAAAACTCCTGAACCACCAACTTACCATATCCCGTCAATCCGCGTTTTCCATTTTTTCCAAACAGTCCTGCCACATGACCGTCAAAACCAATCCCGGAAACATTGACCGACAAGTGGTCATTGATCAAAATTGTATCCATGGCGATGTGATGCGTGGAACTCAACAAATCCAACATGCCCGGAAACTTTAAAGGAATCCCAAGATGACGGGCAAGTCCGTTTCCCGAACCTTTTGGCATAATGCCCATGGTTACGGTTGAATGAACTAACCCTTGAGCAACCTCGTTCATTGTGCCATCGCCACCCATGGCAAACACCAGCTTAAATCCTTCACGTATGGCTTGTTGGGCTAACTCGGTGGCATGGCCTCTGCCCTGGGTGAACTCAAGGGTACACTCCATATCAAGCTCTCCACAGCGAGTGGTTATTTTTCCTTCTACTTCAGGTTGATAGCCTGTGCCACTATATTTATTGATAATGAAAAATACCTTCTTATTTTCGGGCATGGATACAAAGGAAAGCAAAACCGGCAAATGACCCAACGTTGAAAATGGCAGAATTCAAATCCCGAAAAATCAAGTTTAAAGCCTGGAATACAGAGACACGATTGCTGATGCGACTCAATAGTATTGATTGCAACAAAGGTGAGTTGGTGAAAAAAGGACATGTCCTTTTACAGTTTACCGGGCTTTGTGACAAAGACGGTGAAGAAATTTACGATTGGGATGTACTCTTAATCGACTATGATAAGTACCTGGTTTTTTGGGATGAAGAAAAAAAAGGTTGGTACTATTCGGCTCTCGCTAAGCCCGGGGTTCAAGAGGTATTTTTACTGAATGTGGCTGAAAAGATGAAACGCTTCTGTAGCCATTTTGAGTTATAATAAAATTACTTTTTTCGCTTGGATTGGATGTACTTCACAGCCTGACCGATCGTCTGCATCTTATCAGCATCGTCATCTGGAATTTTGATATCAAAGGTCTGTTCAAAATCCATCACGAGTTCTGCATAGTCAAGAGAATCAATGCCAAGATCTTTCACGAAGTTGGCGTCTGGTGTTATCTCCGATTCGGCAATCCCTAATTTTTCGGTGAGTATATTGGCAATCTTCTTCTCAATTTCTTGCATACCACAGTCGTCTGTTGTGTAAATCTAAAGAATCTTTCCCTAATACCGTGATTTTAAAATCGCAAAAAGAACTCAGTACCCTCCCCAATTTTAGACTTTACGGTGACAGAGCCTTCATGCTGCCGCATAATCTGACGAGATAAACTCAATCCGATGCCCGAGCCGGTTTTTTTGGTTGAAAAGAAGGGAATAAAGATCTTTTCAAGAGCTTCTGGCTCAATTCCAGGCCCATTGTCTTTTACACTGATTATAGCTCGCCCTTTTTCGTTTGTATAAGCTTTTAGCGCAATCGTTCTGTCTTCCTGTTCGTCAAAAGCCTGCATAGCATTTTTGATGAGATTGATAAGCACTTGCTCGATCATTGTTTTGTCCGCAGTGATCTTTAGTTGGTCGGGGTCAATCGAAAGTAAAATCCTAATTTTTCGGTCTGCCAGTTCTTTCTTATGGAGCACCGCCATTTCTTCCAAAAGACTTTTTGCCTCAACAGTGCTGAGCTTGGGTTTGGGAATATGTGTTAAGTTTCTGAACTCCTGAACAAAGCGAATCAACCCCTCACTTCTTTTGCTGATGGTTTGCAGGGAAAGATGCATATCTTGAGCCTCTTCCTTTTTTATGGTGATGTCTTGATCTGCTTCCAGTTTGTGCTTTAAGTCTTCCTCCACAATACTGGCCAATGATGATATGGGTGTCACAGAGTTCATAATCTCATGCGTGAGTACCCGTACTAAATTTTGCCACGCTTCCATTTCTTTTTCTTCCAATTCGCTCTGAATGTTGCTCATGGAAATGAGTTTGAGCTCATCGCCTCGCAAAGTAAGTTCGATCGCAAAAATGGATAGCTGCACCGACTCGTCACCCGTCTTAATGCGAACCAACTCCCTTCCACCCGTTTTTAATTTAAGAAATGCTTCGACTAGAGGTTCACTTACTTCCCTCAACTCTTCAATTCGATCGGCCTTGGTTATTCGAAGTAATCGTTTGGCTGCGCTATTAATAATTTGAATGGAACCGTCTTTCTTGAAGGTTAGGATGCCAATTCCAACATGCTGAACAATATTTTTAAAAAACTGATATTCAGAATCACGCTCTGTTCTTATGATGCGAAGCTTTGCTAGGGCTTCATTGAGTTCCTTATGTAACTTTTGTACAGATGGGTCCTTACTTTCTGTTTTGAAGGAAGAAGATAGATCATCAAAACGGATGGCATCAAGAAAGGAGGTGATATCCGTATTTGTTTTCTCAACCATTTTTACCAGATGTCCTAGTTGAAAAACAATGGCTATGAGTAGGCCGATGGTTAACGGCAGACTTAGACTTGAATCACTTTTTGCAAAGAGGGCAAAGAAAAAAATAGTGGCCGTTAAAATTGCCACACGGGTAACAACAGGCGATCGCCAGTTAAATTCCATATTTTTCCATCCTTCTATAAAGAGAGGCTCGTGTCAACCCCAATTCATCTGCAGCCTTGGAGATATTTCCATTGTGCAATTGAATGGCTTTGGTCACTGCGGCACGCTCTACCTCGTCTAGCTTTAATGTATCCGGATCAGGAGAAGAATCATTGCCTTTGCGACTGAATAAGAAATCACTCTCTTGCAGTGTTGGTGAGTCTGCCATAATCACGGCACGCTCCAAGGCATGTTGGAGTTCCCTCACGTTTCCTGGCCAGGCATATTTTTTTAATTTGGTAGCGGCCTCAGAGGAAATGGACAACACTTCCTTACGGTATTTTTTGGAATAATAATTCAAGAAGTGATTGGCCAGCATAGGAATATCTTCGACACGTTCGTAGAGAGCGGGAATTTGTATCTCTACCGTATTCATTCGGTAGAGTAAGTCTTGACGAAATTTTCCTTCTTTCACCATTTGCGCCAGTGGCATATTCGTGGCGCAGATCAAACGAATGTCAACCTCCATAGCCTGATTAGCACCCACCCTTGTAACTTGTCGTGATTGAAGTGCCGTCAGTAGTTTACTTTGCAAGCTCATGCTTAAGTTCCCGATTTCATCCAGAAATAAAGTTCCCCCGTTGGCAAGTTCAAATCGGCCGGGCCTGTCTTCTCGTGCATCGGTAAAGGCCCCTTTCTTATGTCCGAAGAGTTCGCTTTCAAATAGCGTCTCGGTGATCGCGCCCATGTCAACCGCCACAAAAGAATTATCCTTGCGCAACGACTTTAGATGAATAGCCCTCGCTACCAATTCTTTTCCGGTTCCATTCTCGCCTAAGATTAAAATATTAGCGTCTGTCTTAGCTACTTTATCGATCAAAGAAAAAACATCTTTGATAGCCTGACTCTGTCCAATGATATCGCGAAAAGGCTGACTGATTTGCTCCTCCAGCATTTGTTTAGCCTTGCGAAGTTTGTCCACCTCATTGTATGATTTTTTGAGACGAATAGCGGTAGAGATGGTGGCAATCAATTTTTCATTCTGCCAGGGTTTCAATATGAAGTCAGTAGCTCCTTCCTTTAGCGCACGCACAGCCATTTCCACATCTCCAAACGCAGTAATCATAATAACAACAGCATCGGAATCCTTTTCTTTGATTTGTCTCAGCCAATCAAATCCTTCTTTTCCACTCGTTGTGTCTTTGCTGAAGTTCATGTCCAACAGAATCACATCGTAAGTATCATTGTTCAGAAGAAATGGAATCTTGTTCGGATTCTTTTCGATGATAACATGATAACTGTATTTCTTCAGAAGCATTTTTGCGGCCAGCAAAACATCTTCATCATCATCAATCATTAATATTTTTCCACCTTCATTCACGATGTTCTGGGTTAGGGTACATTATAATAAGAGAAAATTGTGCCAGTGCGCATCCTGTCCGTAAACGCATCTTTTTGTAATTGAACTGTTCTAATTTGCACAAAGATGTTCAAAAATGAACACAGATTAAAGGTATAATGGGAGATTCTAGCGGGAGGGCTTAAATTCATAAACCTCAATGGACTCAGCTTGGACTAGAATAAGCCGTTCATCGGTTGCCAATGCTTGTGTGGTATTACCTACTAAAAGTTGGTGCGTTTCTTCTGTGTAGAGATCATAAAATTTCAGATTTCCTCCTTCCAAATAGTAAAGTTCTTGTCCTAAGAAACCAAAATAAGAAAGCCCGGAAGCTTCAATTTTATGAATACGCTTTCCTATAATACTGAAAATTTCAATCCCGGTTGCTGGATCGAGTAAGAAGATCATATTTTGATATTCGCGTAGTGCTGTGAAATCAGGCTTGACAGGACGAGCTATTTTGTTTAAGTCAATCTGTAGGCTAACAGCGGAATTTTTTAAGTCAATTTTCTTTAACGTCAAATCTGTTTTATCAAATAGCCAATAACTATTATTACTACTCGGGCAGGCAAGAGCGGGCTCAATCGCCAGCGACTGATCAACAGCAATTCGTTCCTGACGAATCAGCGATCGATCTAACAATTCAATTTTCCGAACTGAACTTGAATAAATGAAAACACTCAGCGGATTCCAAGGTTCTACTTGGCTGATCTCAACCCTCTCCAGATTTGAAAACGAGGCCATCCAAACTCCATCTGTATCGTATTTATTAATAGTTTGATTCTCAAGTAGGGCGTAAATATTACCCAGTCGATCGATAGTAACAATCTTAATATCCAGGAGCGGAATAGTTTGTAGTCTTTTCAATGGCTGATCCTGACCGATAGCTACATTGAAACATTCAACGAGGATTACTAAAATGAGGGTGATGATTAAACGATACTCGAATTTCATTTTACTCTGCTGATGTATATGTTTTCAATTCTACGTGGTTGCCATCATAAAAAGCATAAGTATTAAAATGTACCCACTCTCCTAAGTTTATGTAGCGACTATTATTTCCAACAACCAAATCAAGTGGTAAATGACGATGACCAAAAATATAAAAGTCGTGATGCTCTTTTGCCTCCAATGATTTGCAATAGGTGAGAAGGAATTCATTCTCTTCACCGGCAAATTTCTCTTCTCGTTTCAAGTTGTTAATGCGGCTTTTCTTGCTCCAATACTTAGCAATGCCCATGCCGAGATTGGGATGAAGTCGCGCAAAGAGCCATTGACAAATGCTGCTATTGAAAAATCTCTTCAATATTTTGTAGGTGCTGTCTCCGGGGCCGAGACCATCCCCATGGCCAATCAGTATGCGATGTTGCCCTACTTTTAAAAGTTGCGGCTCACGAAAGACTGTGATACCCATTTCCTTCGGGAAGTAATCGAACATCCACATATCATGATTGCCGGTAAAAAAGTAGATGGGAATTCCTGCGTCACGCAGTTCAGCCAACTTACCTTGCAAACGGATAAACCCGCGAGGTATGGCTTCTCTATACTCGAACCAAAAGTCAAAGATGTCACCTAATAAATAGATTGAATGCGCATCTGACTTGATTGAAGCCAGCCATTTAACGATAAGTTTTTCACGCTTTAAACTGGTCTCGTGATCAGGGACGCCTAAATGAAAATCTGAGGCAAAGTATATTTTTTTGCCCTGTGTAAGCGAGATGGAATGCTCATTAATCATTTCAACACAAAATAAGTGATGTTCCGGTGATACAAAAAAAATCAGGCACCTTACAGTGCCTGATTTTGTGCTATTTCTTTATTTCCATTACTTAGCTGTTTCTCCGGATGTTTCGGGAGCTACTTCCGAAGGTGCAGCATCTGCCGCAACAGGAGTTGGTTCCGTGGCCTTCTCTGGCGCGGGGTGACCATTAGTAAACTTCTGATAAGTAGTCTCAGCCGCAAAAGGACGCTTACCGATTAAACGCTCCAAGTCAGCCTGGAATAAAATCTCTTTCTCTAATAGTTCTTTGGCAATTACTTCCAAATGTCCGCGGTGAAGTTCAAGAAGAGCTTTCGTGCGCTCGTAAGCAGAGTCGATAATTTTCTTAGCCTCTCTGTCTATTTTTTCTGAAGTAGCTTCGGAGTAAGGCTTATTGAAAGCATATTCCGATTGCTTGGAGTCAAAGAAAGACATATTGCCGATCTCCTTATTCATTCCATACACGGTCACCATGCTATAGGCCATTTTGGTTATTCGCTCCAGATCACTTAACGCTCCGGTGGAGATTTTTCCAAAAACAATTTCTTCGGATGCGCGACCACCAAAGGTCATGCTCATCTCATCCATCAACTGTTCTGTCTGGTAGAGAAATTGTTCTTTAGGTAAATATTGGGCATAACCTAATGCTGCAATACCTCGAGGTACTATACTCACCTTCACTAGTGGATCGGCATGCTCCAAGAACCAACCCGCAACCGCATGACCTGCTTCATGATAGGCAACAATCTTTTTTTCTTCCGGGGAAATGATTTTTGTTTTTTTCTCAAGACCACCGATAACACGATCTACGGCATCCTGAAAATCCAACATGTCAACTTCTTTCTTATCCTTACGGGCAGCAATCAAGGCAGCTTCGTTACAGACGTTGGCGATTTCAGCGCCCGCAAATCCTGGAGTTTGTGCCGCAAGTTTTTTAGGATCTACGTCCTTTGAAATCTTCACCGGCTTAAGATGCACTTTGAATATCTGTTCTCTACCCGCGATATCTGGTTTATCAATACTTATTTGACGATCAAAACGACCCGGGCGCAATAAAGCTGAATCAAGAACATCCGGTCGGTTAGTGGCCGCAAGAATAATTACGCCACTGTCTGTAGCAAAGCCATCCATCTCTACAAGTAATGAGTTAAGTGTGTTCTCACGCTCATCATTGGAGCCGGGCATTTGACCTCTTCCGCGTGAGCGACCAATGGCATCAATTTCATCTATGAATACAATACAAGGAGCTTTTTCTTTCGCTTGCTTAAATAAGTCGCGTACACGAGCAGCACCCACACCCACAAACATCTCCACAAAATCAGACCCTGAGAGAGAGAAGAATGGAACAGCTGCCTCACCAGCTACTGCTTTTGCTAACAATGTTTTTCCGGTACCGGGTGGGCCAACTAACAGAGCACCTTTTGGGATTTTTCCTCCCAGCTTTGTGAATTTTCCTGGTGTCTTTAAAAAATCGACAATTTCTTTTACCTCTTCTTTGGCTTCTTCAAGTCCTGCTACATCTTCGAAAGTGATCTTCACTTTATTCTCCGCATCAAAGAGCGCAGCTTTTGATTTACCGATATTAAAGATCTGCCCACCAGGCCCACCGCCACCGGTCATTCTGCGCATTAACATCCAGAAGCCGAAGAGCAACAAGAACAAGAAACCCCAATTGAGCAACATACCTGTGACATCACTGCGTTCTTCGACCTGAAGGTCGATCTGCTGCTCACGTGGAATATTTTTTGAAAGCTGTTCGTATTTATCCAAGAACTTATCGATGGATCCGATCTTTAGCTTAAAGTGCGGACCGTTAGGGCTTAGTCCAAAAGGTGTACCCTTTTCAAGTTCCTGCTTATAGGCTGCGTTCTGCAACGCTTCTGTCTTTAAGCTGATTTCAATCAATTCTTCATTTTTGATTAGCACCAGTTTCTTAATGTCCTTGCGTTGGACCATATCTTCGAAACGACTCGATTGGATTTCTACCAATTCACCTGTACGATTGAAGTAACTTACAGCCAGAATAACTCCTACGAGTGCAAGAATAATCCACAGTTGATAATTAGGTCCACCGGAAGGGAGTAACTTATTTTCTTTCCTTTGTTTGTCAGCCATTTAATTTAATATTACAAATTCATTAACGCACCACGAATACTTAAGTTCTCTAATCTTCAATCTCTGTGATTTCGGCATCTCCCCAGAGCTTTTCCAGTGCGTAAAATTGCCTGCGATCTTTTCTGAAGACATGGGCGACCACATTGATATAGTCGAGAAGCATCCATTCTTTATTGTTTTTTCCCTCTGTATGCCAGGGATTTTCTTTCACTGCTTTATACACGTGCTCATCAATTGATTCGGAAATAGCATCCAGTTGTTTATCAGAACCGCCTGAACACAGGACAAAAAAGTCAGCAATGGCATTTTTTACGTTTCGAAGGTCAAGTACAACGATATCAGTTGCTTTTTTCTCCTGCATGCCCTTCACCACTGCTTTGCTAAGTTTTTCAGAATCCGCCTTCCGTTTAGGTGGACTCGCCTTCTTAATTTTCGCCATTAACCTATCTTCGTTCTTTAATTAAGTCATCAAAATTGACAACCTGCAAAGCTAACCAAATTAAGATTGTATAAAATCCCTGCCAACACGCTATTCTTGGGTAAAAACCTTGTTTATGTGCCACAATGTCATTCTACTAACACACTTGCAACTGAACTTAGCCAAAAGGCCGAGACCCAGGAGGGAACTTTAATTATTACAAACCATCAAATGGCAGGTCGCGGTCAACGGGGAAGTAGCTGGGAAGCTTCCCCGGGTGAGAACCTTACCTTTTCGTTAATCTTAAAGCCTAATTTTTTGCAAGCACAAAATCAATTTCAATTGAATCAGGCTTTTTCATTGGGAGTTTTGGATTATGTGAAAGCAAGATTAACGGGGGACATAAAAGTAAAGTGGCCCAACGATGTCATGGTAAACGAACGAAAGGTTTGTGGCATTTTATTTGAAAACCAGATTAGTGGCAATGAGCTGCGTCATTCGATTGTTGGAATTGGATTGAATTTGAATCAAAAGTCTTTTCAATATCCAACAGCAGGTTCATTAAGTTTGTTTTCTCAGCGAAAATATTCTCTGCCTTTGGAATTAGAGGAACTGCTATATCACCTTGAGTCACGGTACCTAATGCTTAAAGATGGAAAGTACGAAAAGCTTAAAATAGAATACCTGCAGAATCTTTATCGCATCGGAGAGACCCATCGTTTTGGCAACCACGAAATGGAATTTGATGGAATCATTTCCGGTGTCGATGAAGTAGGTCGCCTGCGAATAGAAGTAGAAGGAAAGGAAAGAGTATTTGGAGTTAAACAGTTAACTTTTTTATGACTCATGCTTCAGGGCTTTCACCGGATTGGCCATGGATGCCTTCAGCGATTCGTACCCAACCGTGATGAGTGTAATGAAGGTGATGATACCAATTACACTTCCGAATACTAAAAATGATAAACTTGTGCGGTAAACAAATGTCTCCAACCATTGGCTTGACAAAAAATAAGCTACCGGCAACGCGACAACACAGGCTATCAAGAGTAATTTTCCAAAGACACCAAGCAGTAGGAATAGAATTTGCATATTGCTTGCCCCCATGGTTTTGCGGATTCCAATTTCTTTTGTTCGTTGTTGCGACATAAAAGAAGCCAGACCATAGAGGCCCACGCAAGTGATGAGAATTGCCAGCCAGGAAAACTTTTCTGTGAGCTCTGCTACCTTCGTCTCATTCTCATACATTCTTCCAAACTCTTCATCTACAAACCAGTAGTCAAAACCGAATTCGGGAAACACTTCCTTCCACTTCTTTTCCAGATAAGCAATTTTTTCCGACATGCTCTTAGCCGGCAACCTTACATGGATGATCCTGTCCATACCGTGGGGTCTTGGCGAAATACCGAGGGGATCAATCTTTTGGTGCATGGAGCGATAGGGAAAATCTTCCACTACACCGATCACCAAACCAGTAATGGGTGCTAAGGTAGTATCGCGTTGGTATCCCCGTATATCGGGACGGATCACTGTCTTGCCAACGGCTTCTTCGGGTGTTAATTTCAGCGACTGAACCGCAGATCGGTTCAGCAGGATTGCATTGGAGTCAGACACATTTTTGTAATCAAAATCCCTTCCAGCAATAATATTGAGATTAAAAGTTTTAGGAAAATCATAATCACCATCTAACTGAAACCATTCAAATTTTTGTTCATTCACTTCCGGAAATTGAAATTCCATGTTCAGTGGACCGAAATAATCTAAACGTGGCAGGTGGTTAGCCAATGTAGCACTGGTAATTTCAGGATCGGCCAGTACGCGATCTTTAAATGTATTGAATTGATCATTGGTGGCGGGACCATTAAATCCGCCATAACGGATCGATACAATTTGCTTCCCCGCTTCATTCAGTTTAGAATTTCTCATCAGGTCCATTTGCCGAACAACAATTACAGTTCCGGTAAGAAGTGTCACCGCTACGATGAACTGAAGGGTGGTGAGAAACTGACGAAACAGATTGGAGCCTTTGCGGAATGCAAATTTACCCTTCAGTACTTCGGCCGGTTCAAAACTTGAAACAAATAATGCAGGATAACTACCCGCGAGTAGGGTAACGAAGAGCACAACACTGCCAATGATAAGGGCCATCGGTCCATTAAGAATATGATAGAGATGAAAAGTTTTACCCGTGAGATCGTTGAATTGTGGCAGGAACAGAATAACCAACAACAACGCAAGTAATGTAGCCAACAAGACTAAGACAAAAGACTCCATCATGAATTGAACGAACAGTTGAGAACGGATGCCACCAAAAGTTTTTCGTAGTCCAATTTCACGCGCGCGTGACGCTGACCTTGCTGTAGATAAGTTGATGTAGTTGATTCCGGCCACTACCAAAATCATGATGGCAATGGAAATGAAGACATAGATATATACCTTATCCGCGGACTTGTGTTGGATAGACCAGTTAAGTTCTTTATCGAAGTGGACGTCCGTAATTTTCCTGACAATCATTTTCAATTTGATATTCCAATTGTTCTTGGCCACCATTTCATCGGTACGCTTTTGCAAGTCCGCCTGTATGGTAGCTACTTTCTTTTCGTCATCACAAACAAAAAAAGACTGTGTCCAATAGCCGTTATCGCCATCGCCCATGGCTGTGTTGAGCAAGTTTTCTAAATCAGGCGTAAAAGGTTTCAGTGACAGGATATTAGCGATGTACTTGGGGCTGATGTGTGAGTTAGAGGGCAAGTCTTCCATAACAGCGGTCACCATCATTTCAACTTTTTTGCCGGTTGTCATGTCCATGTGAGAAACACCAACTGTTTTGTTAATGGGGTCTTCATTCCCAAAGAGTTCGTGTGCTGCAGATTCGGTTAATATGATACTGTTAATTTCTTTTAGAGGATTTTTAGCATCTCCTTTTAAGATAGGCAAGTAAACAACATCCGCAATGTTTGACTCTGCCCAGGCAATATCTTCGGTTAAGACTATTTTATCTTTTGCCTCATAATAGATGCTGGTCGGCATTCCGGTGGAAGCATAGCTGCTGATATTAGCGATTCCTTCATAGTTGGATTTAATATAATTATCCCAGCCGGCAGGAGCGAATGGATACGCTTGAATCTCACCATTCTGAAATTGGGCCCAATAACCGATGCGATAAGTGGTTGATGCTTTTGGATGCATTTGATCAAACGTGAGCTCATCCCTTACATAAAGAAGAATGAATAAGGCGGAGGCAAGCCCGATGGCCAGACCCACCATGTTTACGACAGCGAAACCTCTCTGCTTAATAATATTACGAAAGGCAAGTAGTAAGTAGTTAAAAAGCATGTCCGCGCAGTTTAGTGAGTTTTAATGATTAGGGATTCATTTGGTATTCACGTATAAAGAAATCGACCACTTATATAATCCATTCACAACCTATCCTGAAAAACGTCATTATTCCGATTTCGGTATTTTCCGGAGGGAATAAATGACATACTTTAGCACCTCAACCAAGATACTCCATTATGAAATTATTGTTACGCTCAAGCCAGATTATTATCTGTTTCATGACACTTTTTTACATATCATCCTCTTTTGCACAAAAGTTGGATATGGAAAAACTCAAGGGCATGAAACCAAGAAGCATTGGACCTGCCGGTATGAGCGGTCGTATTACTGCCATCGATGTGGTTGTAAGTAACCCCGATATTATCTATGCGGGCGCAGCATCGGGTGGTGTATGGAAATCCACGAGTGGAGGAATTGTGTGGGAACCTTTGTTTGACAAAGAGAATGTATTGTCCGTTGGAGCTATTGCCATTCAGCAAGATAACCCTGCTGTGGTGTGGGTGGGTACAGGTGAGGGCAATCCGCGCAATAGTTTAAATGGAGGTTATGGTATTTACAAAAGTCTGGATGGCGGCAAAACATGGAAGGTGATGGGTCTTGAGAAAACACGCAACATTCATCGTATTGCCATTGATCCAAAAAATCCGAATACGGTTTATGTTGGTGCCATCGGCTCTCCGTGGGGCGAACACCCAGAGCGAGGTGTCTTTAAAACAACGGATGGTGGAGCTACTTGGGAGATGGTTCTCTTTGTTGATAACAAAACGGGTTGCGCTGATCTTCAGATGGATCCCTCTAATCCCAATAAACTTATTGCATCCATGTGGGAGCATCGCAGGTGGCCCTGGACATTCAAGTCGGGTGGGCCTGGCTCGGGGATTTATGTAACGCTGGATGGAGGTAAGAAGTGGAAGAAGCTCACTGAGAAAGAAGGTATACCTGAAGGTGCACTCGGGCGTGTTGGACTCGCCATTGCTCGTAACAAGCCTGATGTTATCTATGCTTTGATTGAATCCAAAAAGAATGCATTGTATCGATCTGATGATGGCGGTGTCAAATGGAAAATGGTAACCGAAGTAAATGACAAGAACAATGTGAGTGGGAGACCTTTCTATTTTTGGGAAATTTATGTTGATCCAAAAAATGAGAATCGCATTTATTCACTGCATACATTTATTACCAAGAGCGAGGATGGAGGGAAATCATTTGAAATGGCGGTAGGTTGGAAAGTACACTTAGATCACCATGCATTGTGGATTCATCCGGAAAATTCAAACTTCATGGTGGATGGAAATGATGGGGGCGTAAATATATCTCATGACATGGGTAAGAGCTGGCAGTTTGCTGATAACATTCCGGTAGGTCAATTCTATCACATCAATGTTGACATGGCACATCCGTTCAATGTCTATGGAGGAATGCAAGACAATGGTTCGTGGGCCGGGCCGGCATATGTATGGAGAAATTCTGGAATTCGTAATTCCTATTTTCAGGAAGTGGCCTTTGGCGATGGCTTTGATGTAGTCCCTGACCCTGATGACAATCGGTACGGCTATGCAATGTCACAAGAAGGTTATCTCAGAAGGTATGACATCCAAACCGGTCAGGCTGATAATTTAAGACCAACCCATCCTGATATGAATGTCAAGCTGCGCTACAATTGGAATTCAGGATTGGCTCAGGATCCGTTTAATAATTCTACAATTTATTACGGTAGTCAGTTTCTACATAAGAGTACAGACAAAGGAGCAACATGGGAAGTTATTTCTCCCGACTTAACGACCAATGACCCTGAAAAACAAAAGCAAAGTGAGAGTGGAGGAATAACGATGGATGCTACCGGAGCAGAGAATCATTGTACCATTATTGCCGTAGCTGTGAGCCCTAAGCAACAGGGTGTTATTTGGGTTGGCACAGACGATGGCCGTGTGCAACTCACGAAAGACGGAGGAAAGACATGGAATGATGTAGCACCAAAAATTCTTGGAATGCCGAAGGCGGCTTGGGTTCCTCAGGTGCAAGCATCAACTCATAATGCGGGCGAGGCCTTCGTTGTTATTAATAATTACAGGCAGTTTGATTTTAAACCTTACCTGTTTCACACCAGAGATTTTGGTATCACGTGGGAAAGCGTGGTATCATCGGCACAAGTCGGTGAAAATAATTACACATTAGCTGTAGTTCAAGATCCGATTGAATCGAAACTACTGTTCTTAGGAACAGAAAACGGTTTGTGGGTCAGTTTGGATGAAGGAAAAAACTGGACGCGATGGACATCCGATTACCCGGCAGGAGTGCCTACGATGGATTTAGTAATTCATCCCCGGGAACATGATTTAGCTATTGCTACATTTGGCCGTGCTTTCTATGTGTTGGATGATATTCGACCACTGCGTGAAATGGTGAAGTCGGGAACACAATTGCTTGACAAGCCAGTTCACCTTTTTTCACCTCCGGATGCGTATATCACTGAAACACAACAGCCCACCGGTCCTCGCTTTGATGCCGATGCGGTTTTTAACGGACAGAACAGATCGTATGGTGCATTAATTTCTTATGTTGTTAACAAACCTAAGGCAAAGCCTGAGGAGACTTTCGCTGCTAAAACTAATGATACCAAGAAGGCTGGTGCCAATAAGCCTGCAGAAGTAAAGTCTGACGAAAGGAAAGATGAATTGAAGATAAAGTATGACTCAACTACATTAGATATCTTCAACACGGGTGGAAAACTTATTCGCACACTCAAGCAGAAAGCTCCAGAAGACAATGGTTTAAATCGCATGACCTGGGGGCTGAATGAAAAAGGATTTCGCAATCCATCGCGTGAGAAGCCCGCGGCAAATGCAGCAGAGATTGGTGGGATCAATGTGCTTCCGGGAGTTTATAAACTCCGGATTACTTTTGGTGACAAGAAAGATTCTACCAATATCACCGTAAAAGATGACCCTCGTTTGAATACACCGATCAGTACCATGGAAGCTCGGTATAAAATGTTGAAAGATTTGGATAGGCTTACCACTGTGGTGTCATCGGCAACGGATCGATTACGAGAGAGCAAGGAAGTTGCAGAGGAGTTGGAAAATAAAATGAAGGCCGCCAAGCGCGATGACTTGAAAGAAGCATTGGAAAAAACCAAGGCAGTAAAAGATTCGATCAATACTGTTTATGATTTCATTTTAGGTAAAGAAGATAAGCGGCAAGGCATTTTATTCGATTACACAACTCCGGTGTCTTATATCAATAAGGCAGGCAGCTACATCGGCTCCTCAAGAAAACCGGTTAGCACAACGGATCAACGCGTTTATAAACAGGCCGAAGATCAAGTTGGCCTAATAGTAGAAAAGGTGAACAAATTTTATGCAACCACCTGGCAGAACTATCGCAATGCATTGGAGAAGGTGAATATTTCTCCGTTTAAAAATTATGAACCGCTGAAGAAGTAGGCGCGTGGTCGCACTTATTGTTTTTTAATTGAGCTGATTTATGCAAATAACCATACGTCAATTGCTTCCCCCGATATCGATCGGGGGAAGCAATCCCAATATATTGGGGATCGCTTCGCCCTTTCCACGTCCAGCCCGGATACTTGCGATAACGATAGATTATTAGTTATGCATAACATTTTGAATCTATGATTGAAGTTCGCGGGCTGAGTTTTGCATATTCTTCCGGAAAGAGAATCGAGTTTGATGATTTCGAAATAAGTAAGGGAACGCAGTGGTTGTTGTTGGGGGAATCAGGAAGCGGTAAAACAACGCTCTTGCATTTGATGAGTGGGCTCTTAATATCTCAACAAGGGAGGATAACTATTCAGGGTATCGATATCACTCAACTATCCGAATCCAAGCTTGATCATTTTCGTGGGGCAAATATGGGATTCGTGTTTCAAAAAAATCATCTTATCAGTGCCCTTACCGTTAGAAAGAATTTGCTGATGGCGCCTTTTTTGGCAGGATTGAAACAGGAAGAAAGTAGAGTAGAGGAGGTTTTGAAAGAATTAGACTTAGAGGAGAAAGGAGATTCACGGATAAACGAATTAAGTCAGGGTCAGGCGCAACGCGTTGCTATTGCCAGAGCTGTTTTAAACAAGCCGGCAGTAATTTTTGCTGATGAGCCTACTTCTGCTCTTGATGATAGAAGCTGTGAACGTGTCATCAAGTTATTACTTCATGCAGCTCATACGAACCATGCAACGTTGGTGGTGGCAACGCATGATCAACGCTTAAAATCAATTATTCCGACTCAATTAGTATTGAATAACCTTTAAGAAAATTCATGTCTATCTTTTCTCTTGTATGGAATTATCTCAAGGCAAAACCGTTCAATACACTTTTGAATATTTTTCTCCTTGCATTGGGTATTGCGGTCATTACGATTTTACTCCTCTTTAGCAATCAATTAAAGGAGAAGATCAGTCATAATGCGAAAGGTATTGACCTGGTAGTAGGTGCTAAGGGCAGCCCCCTTCAACTTATCCTCTGCAATATTTTTCACGTTGATTTCCCAACAGGCAATATTAAATTGAATGAGGCGGATCGATTAGCAAAACATAGATTAGTGAAGAAAGCAATTCCCTTAGCACTAGGAGATAGTTATAAGAATTTTCGGATTGTAGGTACAAACCAAGACTATCCCGATTTGTACCGGGCAGAACTTGGTTCAGGTCAATGGTGGTCAAAAGACCTTGAGATCGTAGTGGGAGCAACTGTAGCTGGAGTATCCGGTTTGAAAATAGGCGATCGTTTTGCGAGTGCTCACGGGCTTACCAATGACGGTCACGCGCATGAGGAATCACTTTTTCAAGTGACTGGTATTTTAAAAAAAACCAATACGGTGCTGGATAATTTACTCCTTACAAATGTGGGCAGTATTTGGAAAGTGCATGAAGAACATGAAGTCGCTATTTCAGCGATAAAGAATCCTTCTCCGTTAGTGCCCACCATAGAGGCAGGTGATTCTACACGTGAAATCACTGCGCTGCTTGTTCAATATCGGAATCCTATCGCTGCCATTCAGTTGCCACGCTTTATCAATAGTCAAAGCAAATTGCAAGCAGCGTCCCCGGCTTTTGAGACCGCAAGACTGTTTTCGATCTTGGGGGTAGGTGTGGAGGCGCTAATGGGTTTTGCCTATGTGTTGATTTTTATTTCAGGCTTAAGCATTTTTATTGCTTTATATAATTCTTTAAAAGAACGACAATATGATCTTGCCATCATGCGATCCATGGGGGCGAGTCGTGTTAAGCTTTTTGTTGTTACTGTATTAGAGGGAAGCACGTTGACACTACTTGGCAGCGTTATTGGTCTTGCGCTAGGGCACTCTGTTTTATTTGCCTTCACACGAGTGATAGTCGAGAGTCAAAAAACGGGGATTACTGCGTTAACTTTTTACAGAGAAGAAATTTTTATTCTTTTGGGTAGTATTGTTTTGGGAATTATGTGCTCTCTGATTCCCGCAATTCAAGCCTATCGAACGGATATTCACAAAGTATTGGCAGGTTCATAGTCTTTGTTTGATTTGGATTGAAATTTGTATTTTTAGAATTCTTAGATAATTATGAAATTACTTTTTGGAACAGCATTAATCTTCGTGCTTTCAGTTACTTCTGTCTTTGCTCAAGCCGATGGATGGACTTCATTTGCCAAAACAAAGTTTGAGGCGAAATACAATGACAGTGCCAAGGAGTATTTCTTGTACCCGAATTTTTCAACTGAATTAAAAGCCCTTGAGGGAAAGGAAATCGATTTGGAAGGTTATTATTTACCCATCGATGTAGAGGGTGATGCCTATATCATCTTATCTAAATTTCCGTACAGCCAGTGTTTTTTTTGTGGTGGGGCCGGTCCGGAGTCCATATCAGAAGTAGTTTTCAAAGCCAAGCAAGATCGCTTTGAAGCGGATCAATTTATTCGTGTAAAGGGGAAGCTGCGATTGAATACCTCTGATATAGAGCACGGCAATTTTATTTTGGAAGAAGCGGTATTGATAAAGAAGTAGTTGCCGGAATTGGATTCAATGCTGTCGTTAACTCGAGTAACTGCAGAGGAAGCGGGAGGCGCGAAGCGATCCCCAAAATTTATGAGCCATCGGGCTCGCAGTTGACGTATGGTTATTTTTTGGTTAGGCCGTTAAAAGTAAGTAGAGAACCCAATTTGCAATCCTGCTGTTTTCACTGCATCATTTCCAAACAAATCGCGTGTCCAGTGGTACCTATAATTAGCCCGCAACACCGTTTGGCCTGTAGGTCGAAAACTGATGCCGGGAGTAATAGCGAAAACATCTTCGGCTATGTTGCCTCCTGTTTCTTTAAAACTACCATTATTCCAATCCACATACTCAAGTCGCAAGGCCAAGTTTAAAACTGATTTTTCAAAACCCAATATAGACTTTCGTACGATGGGCCGGACAACATCAATAAATCCGCCCCATTGCCGATTGCCATATTGTTGTGTATACGTTGACGGTACATTGACATGAACGAAAGTTACTTCACCGGTGATATAGGTTTTGCCAGGAAGGGTTGTATTGAAATCAATGGCCCAAGTGTCTACCCTTCTTTTTTTATCCAGTATGAGGCCATCTTCTTGAAACTTGTTGTAAACTCCGCCCATATAAGAGAAGCCAACCTCACCGATGCTTCGTTGGCGTATCGCCATCTTGGCCGTGAGTAAAGGTTGACCATTAGCGCTTTCTTCAAAACGATCGCGATTAAGTTTCGTGGCCGGAAGGAAAGTTTTATTTTCTGTATTGCTGAGAATATTATCATCAAAGCCATTGGTTAAATAAAATTCATAAGCGTAAACCCAATGACGGCTGTATTTTTTTCCGTGAAGGCCGAAGCCAACATTGCTCCATGTAGCAGGTAATAGCTGAGTAGCTGAAATTGGCCTGTCAACAAATTCCCACCTGGGGCCATCGTGGTTTTGATTGAAGGCTCCGATAGGGTTCATAATAATTCCTCCTCGCGCTATAAAGAGTGGATGGAGTTCCAGGTCAATGGCAGCAAATTCGATGTTGATCTCTTTTGTACCATCTTCAAACTCAAGTTCGGAAAGAAATTTAATTCGGTTGGAAATAGTGGAAGAAAGAAAGAGTGTCATCCTTTGCATTTGAAAAGAGAGACCTTCGGAAATTCCTTCTGTGACAAAGTAGTTTGAGTTTGCCTCCAGATATCCACCCACGGCTACAGGTGTTTTACCTACCTGCAAAAAGGGACGATTGTAGACAGCATCTACGTTCATTAGTAGTTTACTGGTATCGGCTTTTATTCTTTTTATAAGTATACTGTCTGACTGTGCAAAGACGGATTGCTCACTCATTAGCGTTAAGATCAGAATAATGATAACCTGCTTCATTTTCATAACTGAATAAAAATTGTGTCGTCACTCACACTAACATGAAATTCCTTCAGGTTATTTTCTGCCGGTGGCTGCAACACTTTTCCGCGATTGGAGTATTCGCTTCCATGGCAAGGACATACGAGGTAGTCGTCATACGGATGTACCTCACAACCTTGATGGGTGCATTTTAGAGAAAGGGCAAGGTATTCGCTTTGACTAAATTGGTATAGCCCGATGGGGAATTCCAGTTTTTCATTTTTGACTAATACAAATTGACGCACTTTCTTTTCCTTGTCTTTAAGATAGATAAACTCGGATTTCTTTATGATCAGTTGATTGCTTTCAAAAATATTTGGAGCATAGTGATTAGCGGAGGCACAACTTTCCAACAGGGAGGTAATGCCCGCACCGACTGCGCAGTAAGCGCCACAGGTCTTTATAAAATCATTTCTTTTCATAAAGTTTCCAAAAACCGAATTAAGTTTTGCTTTTCAGCCTCTGATAAAGCCTCAAATGCGTTACGACTATTTTTACCTTCGCCACCGTGCAACAGCACAGCTTGCTCAATGCTTCGGGCTCTGCCATCATGCAATAGAAAATACGCTCCTCCTTGCGAATTTTTAGAAAGACCTAAGCCCCAGAGCGGTGGTGTGCGCCATTCACTGGTTTTAGCACTGCCTTCGGTGTAGCCATCATCAAGGGCCGGCCCCATATCATGCAGGAGCAGATCGGTATAAGGATGAAACTCTTTTGTTGAAAGAGGAGCGATAGTTGAAAATCCTGTTTTTAAAGTTTGTCTGTGACAACTTTCGCATCCGAGTTGAAGAAACAAATTTTTACCGCTTACAATACCTTGATCACCTTGCTGTCTTTGAATAGGAGATTTTAGCGTTTGTAAATAAAAAACAACTTGATCCACCGTGGACTGCGTTAGCTCGGGATCGGGAACATTGTCATTTAATATATTTCCCGTGCTGCCATGAAGAAGTTCTTGCGGGTGATAGTCTGTCGTAATACCCATATCTTGAATGTAGGCGTTGACGGTTTGGTGGGTCAGGTTGAATGCACCCGCCTTTTTTCCGAACCGACCGATATACTTGCCATTACTATTAATATGATCATCGGATGGAATTATGAAGTCAGGCAATGCAATCCAATTGACTTCACCTGAAACACCATCACCGTTCGTATCTGTAGGATCTGCCATAGCCAGTAAGTCTGCATCAGTTACTGCTTCCAGATAACCCAGACCTGTATTAGCAGGCGGAGTGAATTTAGAGAATGTTGACCCTGCCGGAATTTCTTCTATATCAAAACCGGGTATTGCTCTGTTCTGTAATTGTGGCCCACCTTGATTCAGGTATTGATTGCCGATTCCATCTATTTGCCCGAAGCGTGTAAGCGTGGTGAATGGATGACCCTTGCCATCACCCGGGTGACAAGAGCCGCAGGAAGTAGCAACGAAAATAGGGCCAAGGCCATTTAAAGTTGTAAAGATTTCATCATTGAATGATACATCGCCCCGGAGAAATAAGGATTGCTGATCCGGACTGAGGCCATCGATTGGTCCGTCAAGAATTTGATCTCCGGCAGGACCCTCTGGAAATAGACTTTCGCAAGAGATGGTGACTAAGGCCAACAGAAAAATGAAATAGATAAACAGTTTCTTCATAAATGATACATCCGAGCCGGATTAGGCTACAAATTTACACGAATATGAATAATTTTTTAGATTAGTCTAAAAAATTATTCATAAAGCACTAAAATATGCATACAGTGAGTGTTTTCACGGCTTCCTTAACCGGCTGTCCCGGATTGACTTTGGGGACTTAATTCACACAGGAACTCAGGAATTGCACGAAGGAAAAGGATAAGCGAAAGGAGAGGCTTTCTTTACTTTTGAATAGAGATGACAGTTGATTTCTTGATCAGCATGTAATTCTGTTTTTTGCTACCCCAATTATAGCCCAGACTAAAGGGAATCTCTTGTTTGTCTTTCGAGGATTTGTAGAGTGAATCAAGGTCTGGTTGGAATTTTTCATCTCCGAAGTCTTTGACCGGTTTGGCGTATTCTCCATAAAGTTGCCAATCAACATCCAATCGTTTCTTAAAATCCCGATATGGTATTCCGGTATCATCCTGAAATAAACTCTCTGTATTTGTTAAAATAAGTTCTTTCACCATTTTGAACGGTGGGTTGTGCATCAGATAGGAGGCGGACTTAACAAAAGTATTAAAGGGCGCACGATCATTAATAAATTTGACAAACGCTGGTCGTTCCTTTAAGCCCTGATCTGAAATGCTGATACTGAAATAGTAGAGTGTTTTGATCTCCTGTGTTTGAATGTTTCGAAAAGTAATTTTTACACCCGGAGTTTTCTGCCAGTGAAGCTGACTGATTTTTACTTTAGTCTCCTGGCCGGTGGAGTCCAAGGTTATGAATTGATGATCCAAAAGTTCATGACCAGAGCGCTCCATAAAAAAATAGAGTGCTGGCAATACCCCTTTGATCTGTTTGAGATCCTTCTTCATGTGTGTGGTAATGAAATAACTTTTGTTGAAAATATCACGAAGAGAATGTCCAAGGCTGTCTAAAAATTTGTCTCGCTCGTTGAGAGACAAGGTATCCAGGGGAGGAATTTCAATTATTGGTTCCAGCGCAGCGAGAATGTATTCTTTAACGTGAGGATATAGGTAATAGGCGTGTAGAAAATCGGGACCTGAGAAAGGGTAGAATACCGGTAGAGAATCATTAAGGCTGGTTGAAAAAGTGGAGGACTCCCAGGTTTGTATCTTCTCTAAACGGTTGCGATACATTTTGTTCCAGTTCGTATCCATAGATGCCTTGTATTCTTTCCAATAATGATCGCTTTCAAAAGCAGCAAAGGAATTAGAGTCACGCTGAGGGAGCCCGGCAATAAATCTTCCCACATTGTCAAGAAGGCTATCTTGATAGACTATTGGTACCTCAACCGGTAGCGTATCGATCATCGCAACACTATCTATTACCGCCACTGAATCTTCGAGGGTTTCAATTTTGGTTTCTTGTCGAACGGAACATGAAACGAGGACCAATAGAATAATTGTAGTGAGGTAAAATTTCACAGCGCTCTATTTTTTTGAAACCACAAAATATAAAATTAATCCCGGAACCATTGTGGCAATCGAATAAAGAATAATATACGGATCATCACTGGTGACATAATAAATCATCCAACTTGTACACAGTGTGAAGAGAATAGGAGGAAGAGGATAGAAGGGCATCTGATAGGGTCTTTCTTCTTTTTTGAATTTTTTACGGACTAGAAAAATGCCCAACACCGTGATCATCGAGAAGATTGAGAGGCTTATCGAAATGTATTGAATGATTTCTTTGAATGAACTTACCAACACTAAAAAAATGGCCCATGCCCCTTGTCCAAGTAAAGCAAAGTAAGGCATGTTGAATCGATTTTTTTTGGTGAACCCTTTCAGCATCGGATAATCCTCTCCCATGGCTTCTGTCACACGTGGTCCTGCGATCGTCATGGCACTTAGTGTGGACAGTAAAGCAAAGCTGAATAGGCCCGAAAAAATGAATCCAGCGGTAGTTCCAAATATTTTTTGAGCCACCACATTGCCAATATCATTTTGACCATTAAGCTCGGTAAAGGTGGCAGAATATAAAAAAGTACCATTAAGTGCAATGTAAATGGCGGCTACAAGCACCGTTCCCACAATCAATGAAATAGGAAGGTTGCGGTTAGGATTATCAAGATTGCCTGCGATGTAAGCTGAAGCATTCCAACCCGTATAAGCATACACTACAAATACTAAGGACACTGCAAACCCCGGACTTAGTATCAAAGAGAAATCCTGACTAGTCGGCAAGAACGAAATACCAGAAGTGTTTTCCGTAGACAAAAAAAA
Source organism: Bacteroidia bacterium (assembly GCA_031401775.1). GTDB lineage: Bacteria > Bacteroidota > Bacteroidia > Cytophagales > Cyclobacteriaceae > ELB16-189. Next base: position 24,469 of record JANNRV010000021.1, read on the forward strand.
TGGCGTCAAGCAGAAGAAGCCGATAAGCGAAAGTTTAATAGAGGTAAGAAAGGTCTGCGCTCGTCCACCGGTCTTCACACCAAACCAATGGATGGCCGATACTAAGAGGATAGCCAGAACAGCAACAATTTTTGTAGGAGCGCCCAGGGCTACTTGAGAATATTCTCCGATAGCAATTGCTACGGCAGAGATGGCTCCCGCAAAGCCTACCATGGCGCTCATCCATCCACTGACAAAGCCAAGCGCAGGATGGAATATCCATCCTAAAAAATAATATTCGCCTCCAGAGCGTTTTAAAGTGGTTGCAATTTCAGCATAGGTGAAGGCACCTGACAACGCAATGATTCCGCCTATAAACCACAACATAAGAATGGCAAATCCGGAAGGTATTGGACCTACCTGATAGCCCAGCGAAGTAAAAACTCCAGTACCAATCATGTTGGCGATCACCAGTGTAATGGCTACCGTAAGTGTATAATTTTTTGCCTGTGTCATTTCCAATCAGGGCAGAAGTTGAGGATTAGATCAGGATTTTGCAAAAGTTGGGTAATCGCTGGCAAATAAAAAAGCCTTCCGGATATCCGGAAGGCTTTTTTAAGCTAAGAAGAAAACGTAAACTGAATTACATCTTCTTAGGCACTAATACTTTGTTAGTCATATGGACTACACCATTATTAACGGCAACATCCGCATTGGTTACTTCAGCACCACCTACGAATACTTTACCATCTTTAATGGAAACTTTAATTTTCTCTCCCTGAAGAGTCGTCAATTCCTGACCATCCTTCAAATCAGCCGCTTTCACTGTACCCGCAACAACGTGGTACTTCAATACATTCTGAAGCTTAGATTTGTTCTCTGCTTTCAACAACATATCAACCGTTGCCTGGATTGAACTAAAAGCATCGTTAGTCGGAGCAAAAACAGTAAGGGCATCAGTTCCTTTCATTACGTCTACCAATTCAGCAGCAGTAAGGGCAGCAACTAATGTGCTCAAGTTAGGAGTGTTGATTGCAGTTTCAGCAATTGACTTAGGCAATGCAGCAACTGAATCAGCCACACGCTGTACAGCAGCCACTGAATCAGCCACACGAATTGAATCCTGAGTTGCTTTTTCTTTTGCGGCTTTTCCACCGTCACCACAGCTGGTAACGATAATTGCGAAGGCAGCGAAGATGCCTACGATGAGAAGTGATTTTTGAGTTTTCATAGTTTTAAGTTGTTATTTTTTCAATTTCGGAGCGCAAATATAGCACAACATTGATTGCTTGCAACAACAGATCGAAAATGAAATTGTTTTGATAGCATGAAGTTTTTTTTGACAACTTGATGCTGGCGTTTTTGAAGGCTGGTGCAAGCATTGTCAACTCTGCTCACTTTTAATGAGGTCATTATTTCTCGATTAATCGACTAAAATCCGGTCTGGATTGTTGGCCTTATTGTCCGGTTTAGAATTGCCTTTGGATGTCGTTAAGTGTAATTTTAAAGCGAATTCAAGTGATCATTATGGCAATACCAACATTACCCAAGCTTGCTAAGGGCAGTTTTTGGGCACTATTGTTTATCCTACAAGTAGCAGCGGCTGATGCCCAGCGAACCTGGGACACCATTCCCAATCTGCCTGAGCATTATAAAGTTAAGCTGGAGACTTTTAGTAAGGAAGTGGCTATTAAAGGGAAGATCATGTTCCTGGGAAATAGTATCACCGAGAGCGGAAATTGGAAAAAATTACTCAAAGACTCAACCGTAATCAATCGCGGAATCAGTGGGGATATCACATTCGGTATCCTCAATCGGCTTGACGAAGTTATCAGGCACAAGCCCTCGCGGCTTTTCTTGTTGATCGGAATCAATGATATCTCCAGGAACATTCCCGATGAAATTATCCTTGAGAACGTATTGACCATCTTGAGCAAGATTCATTCAGGGACACCTGCAACGAAGATTTATGTTCAAAGCATTTTACCAACTAATAATTCCTTTAAGGGTTTCTCAAAGAATTACGATAAGAATGACCATGTGATAACCCTCAACACACAATTGAAGAAATATGCTGAGCGAATGAACTACACCTATGTTGACCTTTACACGGGCTTTTTGGATAAAGAAAGTAAGTTAGAGGCCAGGTATTCATCAGATGGCTTACATTTGAATGCTGCTGGCTATGCGCATTGGTTTGAAATGTTAAAAGAATTAAAATATTTGTAAAGTGAAGGGAGGGTGCAGACATTTTGTTGGGTTATTGACTTTCCTCTTGGTTGCCCAATTGGCATCTGCTCAATTTAGAAACATAAAGCTGGCTGAGGAGGAGAAGGATATATACCCTCCTGTCGAGCCAAGTATAGCCATCAATTATAAGAATCCTCAAAACATTGTGGCTGGAGTTGTGCTCAACAGGGCTATCTATACCATGGATGGAGGTGCCACATGGAATGAAACAATGTTGGAATCACCGTATGGAGTGCATGGCGATCCTGCACTGATTTCGGATGTAAAGGGAGATTTTTATTATTTTCATTTAGCTAATCCGACTACTTCCGGATCAGAAGGATGGCTTGAGCGGATCGTTTGCCAGAAGTCAACAGATGGGGGTAAAACTTGGAGTTCTGGAACGTCTATTGGTTACAATCCCCCAAAAGATATGGACAAAGCCTGGCCTGCCGTAGATCCAAAGAGTGATCAAATCTGTGTGACCTGGACTCAGTTTGATAAGTATGGTTTAAAGGACCCAAACTGTCAGTCCAATATCATTTTTAGTAAGTCTTCTAATGGTGGTAAAAAATGGAATGACCCCATAGCGTTAAGCCAAACGCATGGTGATTGCATTGATGATGATAATACAGCCGAAGGAGCGGTACCTGCCATTGGAACAGACGGTAAAATCTTTGTGACCTGGGCAAACCAGGGAATAATTTTTATGGATCGATCCTATGACGATGGCAAGACCTGGTTGCAAAACGATATAGCCTTGACTAAACAAGCGGGAGGATGGTCAATGAATATACCCGGCATCAACCGATGCAATGGAATGCCAGTGCTCATGACGGATAACAGCAAAAGTATCCATCGTGGAAGTTTGTACTTGACTTGGGCTGATCAAACCAATGGAGAAGATGATACAGATATTTGGTTTATGAGGTCTATAAACAATGGTGACAACTGGACACAACCCCAACGTATTAACAAAGATGATTCTGGAAAGCATCAGTTCTTTCCCTGGATGGCAGTCGATCAAACAACAGGATATATCTACATCGTTTACTACGATCGGAGAGCATATGATGATTTTCGCACCGATGTTTATCTCTCGTATTCAACAGACGGTGGAAGTAGTTTTAATGAGTTAAAAATCAGTGAAAGCCCCTTTGTACCAAGTAGTGAAAAATTCTTTGGAGACTATAACAATATTGCTGCGCACAAAGGTATCATCGCTCCCATCTGGACGCGCATGGATGAAGGAAAGACCAGTGTTTGGACCACTATTATTAAACAAGAGGAGTTGATTAAAAAATAGATGCAAGTTCCAACAAGAACTACTCCGATCTCAAAAGAAGATTTCTCCCTGCGGTCGAAATGACATCAAACGTAGTCATTTCGAGCGTGAGCGAGAAATCTATCAATTTGTATCAGTAGTAACCTGCAATTGCATGAGATACCTCTGCGACTAGCAATCAGCCTTATCTACATCGCATACTTCTCCCGAAGTGACTTCATTTCCGATATTGGTGAGAGCTTCTATGAATGCTTCGGCAGGTTGTGCGCCAGAAATTCCGTATTTATTATTAATGATGTAGAAAGGAACTCCCGTTACCCTGCGTTGATAATTCATTTGTTCGGCAAAAGTAACTTCAGCTAATCCTTCTTCTGATTCAAGAAGTGCAACTACCTCCTTCTCATCTAAGCCAACCTGAACCGCTACACGTGTAAGGTTTTCCTTTTTTGATAGATCAATACCTTTCTCAAAATAAGCTCTCATCAAGGCTTCTTTCATTTCCAGTTGTTTGCCTTTGGTTTTTGAAAACCAGATGATCTGGTGCGCACTTCTTGTGTTGGGAGAGACATGTTGATTTGTAAAATCAAAATTCAATCCTTCTTCGGCAGCTACTTTAGTGACATGGCCGATAACCTGCGTGTATTTGCTGTCACTGCCGAATTTTTGAGTTAAGTATTCTTTTTGATTTCTGCCTTCAACAGGCATATCCGGGTTAAGTTCAAAAGGAGAGTACTCTACATCAAAATCAAATTGATCCTTAAGTTGATCCAACGCTTTTTCTAGTCTTCGTTTGCCAATATAGCACCAAGGGCAGATTACGTCAGATACTACTTCTATTTTTATTTGGGGCTTATTCATTCGTTTGAAATTTTATTCTCAACATATACTTAATTACCAAAAGTTCATTGGCATATGTAAAGAACTGAATTACACCTCGTTCATAGCGAACTTTTTCAAACCTTTATTGTACTTTTGAGCCCTTAATTGAAGAAAAAACATAAAATCATATGGTAGCAGAGAAAACTCCTTATAAAGTAAAAGACATGTCCCTGTCAGCCTGGGGGCGCAAGGAAATTAAATTGGCCGAAGCTGAGATGCCTGGCTTGATGGCAACCCGTGAAGAATACGGAGCTAAAAAGCCACTGAAGGGCGCTCGCATTGCCGGATGCCTTCACATGACGATTCAAACAGCGGTGCTAATTGAGACACTGATTGAACTGGGGGCTGAAGTTTCCTGGTCTTCGTGCAATATTTTCTCCACACAAGACCATGCCGCTGCAGCCATTGCTGCTGCAGGTATTCCTGTATTTGCCTGGAAAGGAATGAACGAACAGGAATTTGACTGGTGCATTGAGCAGACACTTTATGCATTCAAAGATGGCAAGCCGTTGAACATGATTTTGGATGATGGTGGTGACTTGACCAATATGGTGTTGGACAGGAATCCTGAATTGATTGCTGGCATCCGTGGTATCTCCGAAGAGACGACAACAGGAGTTCACCGATTGATTGAACGTATGAACCATGGAAAACTTCCTTTACCTGCCATCAACATCAATGACTCGGTAACGAAATCTAAATTTGATAATAAGTATGGTTGCAAAGAATCCTTGGTAGATGCTATTCGCAGAGCTACTGATGTAATGATGGCGGGTAAAGTTGCTGTGGTAGCAGGATATGGTGATGTTGGAAAAGGATCCGCTGCTTCACTGCGCGGTGCAGGTGCCCGCGTGATCGTTACTGAGATTGATCCCATCTGTGCACTACAAGCGGCTATGGATGGCTTTGCCGTAAGAAAAATGAATGATGCGGTGAAAGATGCTGACATCATTGTAACAGCCACTGGAAATTTTGGGATTGTATTAGGTCATCATTTTGAATCGATGAAAGACAAAGCCATTGTGTGTAACATTGGTCATTTTGATAATGAAATAGATGTAGCCTGGTTGAACAAGAATTCCACTAAAGATGAAGTGAAGCCGCAGGTAGATTTGTACACCTTGAAGAACGGACGTCAGGTGATTTTACTTGCTGAAGGTCGTTTGGTTAACCTCGGCTGTGCAACAGGTCATCCTTCTTTTGTTATGTCTAATTCATTTACTAACCAAACTCTGGCCCAACTTGAGCTTTGGACAAATACAGACAAGTATGAAAACAAGGTGTATATGCTTCCCAAGCATCTGGATGAGAAGGTAGCACGCCTTCATTTAAAGAAAATTGGTGTTGAACTGGAAGAATTATCTGGAGAACAAGCTAAATATATTGGAGTAGAAGTAAAAGGTCCCTTCAAACCGGATTACTATCGTTATTAGACAACACAAGTCTCAGGCGGCTTACACCTCAAAGGTGTCTTGACGCCAGCCTGACTGGACAAACTACTCTCTGCTTGCAATAGAGAGGGCCCCGGAGCGAAAGCTTCGGGGTTTTTTGTTTTAGAGCCTCCTGAAGTAAACTTATAGCACTTTAGTAGAAGAACAGGAACATTATTAAAAGACAAATCTTGCAGAAACAGTCTCACCTCGCCTATGGAGAGGGGTTGGGGTGATTATCTACACATTCTTACAATATCCTGCAACACTTTTTATGTTAACAAAATTTTAATATTTTTAGAGAATCTAACCAAAAAAAACATGAAAAAACCTTTATCTATTCTCATCATGCTATTGTTTGCAGGACTGCAGACGATGGCGCAAACCACTGACCTTACGGGTACAGTGACCGACCAATCGGACGGTAGCCCCATACCCGGTGTCAACATTGTTGCAAAAGGAAGTTCTTCGGGAACGGCCACCGACAGCAATGGAAAATTTGTATTGAAGGCTCCTACTTCGGCCACAACATTGGTTGTTTCTTTTGTGGGTTACGCCACGCAAGAACTAGACATTGCCGGTCGTACAGACTTTTCAATTTCTATGGAACCTGCCGCTGAGCAACTTAATGAAGTTGTTGTGTCAGTAGGTAGAGGTTCACAGCGCACGCTGACTGATACTCCACTACCTGTGGATAACTTTACGGCCACTGAGCTCAAGACCTCTGGGCAGATTTCATTTGATAAAGCCCTGCAGTACAGAGTTCCGTCATTTAATACAGTAAATACACCTGTAAATGATGCCACCTCACTGTTTGACCCATACGAGATACGCAACATGGGACCAAGCCGTACCTTGATATTGATCAATGGAAAGCGTAAGAATCTCACATCACTGGTATACACACAAACAAGTCCTGGACGGGGAGAAACTGGAGCTGACCTATCAGCTATACCAATTGATGCGATTAAACGTGTTGAAGTATTACGTGACGGTGCTTCTGCTCAATACGGATCAGATGCTATTGCAGGCGTAATGAACATTATCCTTAAAGACAATTTTGATGCAACTTCCGTCTCTATTAATACCGGATCAACTTTCAAATACGGAGGTCAGAGTTATGGAATAAATTATAACAGTGGAGCTAACTTTGGTAACAAGGGGTTCATTAACTATCATATTTCATTCAATCAGGCGGAATCAATCACTCGAAAAGATCCAATAGACGCACTCAGTGATGCGCGGGATCTTACCAATAATTCCGCGTTCAGTCTCTCTCAGGTTCAAGCCTATTTGCAACGCTATCCGGATGGAAATAACTTGAATGGTACTCCGGACAATACTTCGATGAAGACTTTAATCAATGGAGCCATTCCGGTAGGCGCAAATTCTGAAGTTTACTTTAATGCAGCCTACGTATATAGGAAAACTCAAAGTGTGGCCAATTACCGTCAACCTTACTGGAGAGCAGATCATATCTTGTTGCATACCCCTGACGCAAGCCAACCAGATTATACAGTGGATGCGGATAGCTATGGAAATCCGGGTACTCCGGATGACCCTTTGACAGCGATTGATGAAACTGTACCACCATCGGCAATTTATACTGAGATTGCCGCAGATAAGGCAGCTGGACTTTACAGAGGGTATATCGGTTATCAACCAACTATGGAAGGTGATCTTAGCGACTACAACGGTACGATTGGATTCCGTTCGCAGGACTTAAATGGTTGGAAACAAGATATGAGTCTTACGGTAGGAGGAAATAAAATACTTTTCACCGTTGCTAATACTGTAAACCGTTCCTTGCGCAAGAATAGTCCAATCTATTTTAAGCCGGGAGGATTTAACTTTAATCACGTTGTTGGTAATATCGACTTCTCTAAGCCTGTTGCAGACAATTTCTTCGTTTCTATCGGATCTGAGTTTCGCAGTGAAAGCTGGGAATTAATAGCCGGAGATACTTCTTCTTATTCAGGTCAGGGATCGAATTCCTTCTTTGGCTATCTTGAGAGAAATGCAATCAAAGCCAGCCGATTTAACTTGGGTGCCTACCTTGATTTGACATGGGATATCACAGACAATTTCCTCATCGGTGGTACGTATCGCGTAGAGAAGTATTCAGATTTTGGAAATGCAAATGTGTTCAAAGTGACCTCACGTTATAAAATAGGAGATACTTTCACCATCAGAGGTTCCGTATCTTCAGGTTTCCGTGCTCCAACACTGCATCAGCAATATTTATCACTAAGTCAGGCTTCTTTCTCGGGTGGTAACATTGTCATTACAGGGTTAGCTAATAACTTAAGTCCTGAGGCTCGTGCTGCAGGTGTTCCAAGGCTAAAGGCAGAGAAGTCAGATAACATAACGTTTGGTTTTGGATTCACTCCAAGCAGGAACTTCTCACTAACAGGTGATTTCTATTCAATTACCATAAAGGACAGAATCGTTTATAGCAATGAGATCAGCAGTATTTCCTATTTTATTAATGCAGCCGAAACTCAGACTCAGGGTTTTGATCTTGTTGCAGGATATAGAAATATAAATGTTGGTTCCGCAAAGCTTGGATTAAGTTTAGCAGGTAACTACACCATCAAGAATGAATTGGTAGGTGGTTGGGAGGAAGTTAATGCAAATTTTGGTCAGCCAATTTTTAATCAAACTCAGGAATCATTGATGACTACCAGCCGCCCAAAGTATAAGTATATATTGGGTGCTGATCTTACCACTGGAAAGTTTTCCGTTAACTTGTATAATACCCTTTTCGGACAAACCAGATTTAATAATGGAGATTTAAGCAAGGATTTGAGGATAGAGTTTGATCCTAAGATTGTCACTGATCTAAACTTATCCTATAGTTTCAATCCGCATACCGTCTTTTCTGTAACGATTCAAAACCTCTTAAATGTATTCCCTGAATACAAATTTAAGGCTGAGAATGCGGCAGGAGAGACTTTGTTGAACGATCCTCAGGCGGTGAAAGATCAGATCAGCTACATTACATTCAATGGCCGTTATCCTGTCATCACCTATGATGGTTCACATTTTAGTCAGTTCGGAACTTCTTATTTAGCCCAATTGACGTACAAGTTCTAATTGAAGTAGATAAGTTTTTAATAAAAGAGTCCCGCCCCGATATGTCGGGGCGGGACTCTTTGTTATATGAGAAGGGAATCCGAAAGATGCTCGGAAGCCCTGAGACACAATTAATCCAATCCAATCATCATAAATGCGCCCCAATAAATGGGTTCGGGATATTCAACGCGAAGCTCCTTTTTGGCATCAATGAAACTCTGACGGAGATTGCTTGTGGCCAACCATTTCTTGTAAAAATTCAGAATCAATTTTTGAGTGGCATCATCATCTACTTTAAACATACTCATGATCAACGTTTTTGCACCAGCCACTAAGAATGCCCGTTGTAATCCGTAAACACCCTCGCCTTGTGAAATTTCACCAAGACCTGTTTCGCAAGCACTCAATACAACAAGATCGGTATTGTCAAGGTTAAGGCTCATGGCCTCATAAGCGGTAAGGATGCCACTCTCCAGATTATAATTGTATTTTGTTTTGTTAAGTAAATCACCGGCACCTTTCAGCAAGAGTCCCGTTTTCATCAATGGATTTTCATTTTGTTGAGCTTCATTTCCAGTGAGATTAGTGGCCTTCGCTTCAGTTGATGCCACAACAAATCCATGCGTAGCAATGTGGAATATTTTGGGACTTTCCAATTCTTTTACATGTTCTTCGCTGGCAGTAGACTCTGTATATTCATTTGTTTTATATCCGCTTTGTTTAAGTAAACCTTGTAGCTCGTCCACTTCTTTTTCTGTCCCGGGGAGGGAAGCAATGCTTCGGTTACCGGCAGAAGCGGTTAGGTAAAATGTTGGATTGCCAAACATAGTTGCATTCTTGCTCGCGTTGGCTGTCTTTGATTTTAGCTTACGCAGATAAATGTCTTTGGTATTGCTCACCAGTACAATGTTGGAATTATCAATTACATATTTACCATCTGGTGTAGGAATAGCTTCGAGATTGAGCTGATTATAAACTCCGTCAGGAGATAAGTAAATGGTTGAGTATTGGCCAATTTCTTTTTGTATGGGCTCCCAGAATATTTTGTAGGATACCGCATCTGGAATCTTGCTAGTAATACAATTTCTGAAATACTTAAAGTATCGGGTCTCCATACGATGTCCTTCCGGTAGCTCGATTACTTTTGGTCGGGCGTTGTCATTTCTTACATACATACCTACATAGATGATCGAATCGGTAAAGGAGTGATCAAAGTAACGGAAGCGAAGCATCTCCAGGGCCACATCATTTTTGCCCAATGCCTTTTGAACATTTTCATATGTAATTTTCTTGTGCTCAAAACTTTGCCCGAAGAGTTCTGATTTTTCGCTGAGTTCGCGCTCCAGTTTTTCTACTTCATTGCTGAGTGCATTGGGGTCGATGGCATTATCAATAAGTTGTTGGGAACTCATCGAAAAGGCGTTTGTCAGGAATTCTTTTTTTCGGATCCACAGACCGTAGTTTGCTTTGAGTGTTTCATCCTGGCTGTTTAATATTCTTTCTCTTATTTTAATGGATGAGCTGAGTAATAATGCTTTAGTCAGCAATTGATAATTATAAACCTTACCCGCGAGGTCACGGAAGTCTTCCAATTGACCAAAGGCAAGTGTATTATAAAATTCAAAATCAACTTTGATCGTATTCCAGTATTTTGCCTTTTCGCGTTCACTTAAAGCGGGGAAGTACTGCTTAATAAAATTTTCATAGTTACCTAAGGCCTCTTCAATATTGCGTTTAGCGCGCTTGTAGTCCTTTTCCATATAATAAACCTTTGCCTGCTTAGATAGAACTTTCACATACTCAGGGTGATTTTTATTAAAGAACTTTTCATATAGATCTTTGGATTTGGAATAGAATTCTTCCGCTTTGGGATAGCGTTTTAATTCATAGTAAACATCCCCGGTTAGCGTGTAAATGCTTGCAGCATTAATATTATTTTTTGTTCCTGTTTTGGTCCGCCAGATGGTTTCTGCTTGTGTTAATGAATTAAAAGCGATATCATATTTTTTCTGCGCGATGTAGAGGATGGCAACGTTCTTCAAAATATTTGCATATTGAGGATTGTCTTTACCTAGTTTCTTGCCCATGATGTCGCGTGACTCAAGCATAAGTTTTTCAACTTCTTTAGTATCATCTCCTTTATGGAATTTAATGAGCGCCAGTTGTGAAATAGATTTAGCTACTTCAATATGATTTCTACCAAATTGTTTCTCTTGACTCAATAGCGCTTTTTTGATTTGGTCTTCTGCTTTCTCATAGTCTCCAATAGCGTAATCGATTTCACTCAATAGCTTTTGTGTGGGAGCTGTTTTAGTGGAGGTTTCTCCATAGATGCTAACGGCAAGATGATTTGCTCTCAACGCAATTTTATCTGCTTCCGTATAATCGCCTTTGGCAAGCGTTAGCATACCCTTATTCACCAGTGGCTCTATTAAGCGGATCGAATTTGCGCCATAGAGTTTTTCTGAGTCTTTAAGTAGATCAGTCAGCAGTTCATCGGCAACTGCATAGCGTCCTAATTGAATTAAAAGGCTGGAAAGCTCTTTTGCCGTAGTAAGGTCATCAACACCTACTAGATTATCAGCTTTCGTAATGATTTTGTGGGAGCGATCCAACGCATCTTCGGCATCATCGAATAATCCTTTAATGCCAAAGAGTGTTGCCTGGGTTTCGATGGCATTAATGAGATAAATCTTTTTGTCTTCTTCTTTACGAAAAGGTTCAAGTATTTTTAACGCCTGTGTGATACGTTGTTCTGCCTTTTCATACTGACCTAGTTTCAGTTGAAGTTTTGCGATATTCGTCAGCTCAGCTCCGTATTGATAGTCGGTATCATCATATTTAGAGCGGGCCACATCGGTAGCTTTGTCAAGGGTTGCATTAGCTTCCTTGTACTTGTCGGTGAGTTCATACAAAGTGGCCATGTGATTAAGAATGTCAAGATGATCTTTGTGCCAGGCACCAATTTCTTTACCAACAATCTTGGTGAAACTTTCATCATATATTTTGACAGCTTCATTTATTTTATTGGTATAGTCGACATACAAATTGGCGAGGTGAATTCTACTTAGGTGAGTTTCTGGAGTGTCGGCACCAAAAATATCGGTCTTTATTTCAATGATATCACTGAGGTACTTTTCTGCATTGGCATAGTTCTTTTCAGACACAGATAGATAATTAAGGAAGTCCAATACTTGTAGGGTAGTGATATTATTTCGTAAGAGACCCTGACCCTTAGGGAGTGCCTCCAACGCTTCTTTTTCGAGGCTTTTTGTTTTATCCTGACTCATTTTTTTATCTAGTTCCACGGCCTTTAGTCTCGCATAGTAGATACTCCCACCTTTAAAGCTGCTGCCAATGAGCTTTTCATATTCAAGTTTAGTATTAAGGTAAGTGGCGTTGGTTCCGCTACGCAGTAGTTCTTTTAAGTACTCTTCGTAGATCTCAATGCCAACTACATGTGATGCCTTGTGTTTGGATTTCAAATAGCCTAGGAGACGACTGTATTCTAATTCACTGGGAAGGTTTTGATTTCCGTTTTCAATCAATATTTCAGCATTGTACAACTGATTTTTGATGTATTCAATGCTTTGTTTTCCCAGATTTTTATCAATCCAGGTTGCGGCATAAACAAAAGAAGAGTCGGCACTCTTAAGATTCCCCTGCTTACCGTAGGTATTTGCCATTAGAGTGAGCAGGTGAGCATAGTCCGAATAGCGCTGGGTAATTTCGGCTTCTGGTAGTCTTCTGCTTTTTAAATTTCCCTTGTCGTCTACGAAGCTTTCTTGTTTAACCGCCCTACCAATATAGTATCGTTCCCTTGCGTTAAGGATCTCCAGTGATTTTCTATAAAAACCTTGACCTGAAAGCACTTCACCCATATCAACTTCCCAGCGTGCTAGTGTGACTTCATTTTTGAATCCACCGGCATCAAGTATCTTCTTAGCATTTTGTAAATAATCATTTGCCAATCGAAAAGATCCGTTCTGGAGGTATAGTTCGGCTGCATCAATCAAAAATATTCCATGCTTTTCACTTTTCTCCTGATTTAAACTAATACTGGATTCGATAGCCGACTTTAGATCAGATTCAAAATTGACGAGTTGCCCCAGGCCCAGGTTGTATTTTGCTTTTAGTATATGGTAGGTAGGAGTATATTGATTCTGCTGCCCTAATTTTTTAAAGGCTTTCTTTTTAAATTTCTCAATTGCGCTGAGTGCAAATGCGTAATCACCTTTTTCATAAGCGACCTCTGCCGCTGTAATCATTTTGTCGTACTTGCTCTGCCCATGAATGATTGAGGTACTTGCCAATAAAAGGAAAGTAAGGGCGAAGGAGAAGTTAGTTTGTTTCATAGGAATGAAATTTATAATCTAAAATTACGGAATTACAGACTGTTTTTCTTAGGCGGATAAGAACGGGCAGGCGGTTTTTGAAATAGAGTGGCAAGAAATATGGAAAATGGTATTCTAGCCTTTGATTAATTGTTGAAGAATTTTCTTAGCCGCCTCAGTAATAGTGGTTCCAGGGCCAAAGATTCCTGCTACCCCGCGTTTTCGTAAAAAATCGTAGTCTTGTTCAGGTATTACCCCACCCGCAACAACGAGAATGTCAGCTCTGCCTATTTTTTTTAAGGATTGAATTAGTTCCGGTATTAGCGTTTTGTGCCCTCCCGCCAAACTTGATGCTCCGACTACGTGAACATCATTTTCTGCAGCCTGCATCGCCACTTCCTCAGGGGTTTGAAACAACGGCCCGATATCTACATCAAAGCCGAGATCAGCAAACCCAGTGGCAATTACTTTCGCCCCGCGGTCATGCCCGTCCTGGCCCATTTTTGCCACCAGAATTCGAGGCCTTCGGCCATCCAATTCTGCAAATTGATCGGATAAGGCCTTCACATCATCAAAGACTTTTCGATTTTTCATCTCGCCTGAATATACACCGGAAATAGATTTAATAACAGCTTTATAGCGACCGAATGATTTTTCCATGGCCATGGAAATCTCTCCTAATGTGGCTCTTTTACGTGCGGCATCAATAGCGAGCTCCAATAAATTTCCTTTTCCTTGCGCAGCACAGTGATTCAAGGCTTCCAAGGCGAGTTCAACTTCATCATGATTGCGTTCGAGCTTTAATTTTTCCAGCCGTTGAATTTGTTCTTCTCTTACTGCCGTATTATCTACTTCACGTATTTCAAAATCCGGTTTATCTTCTGTTTGATATTTATTCACTCCCACGATCACTTCTTTGCCTAAATCAATCCGGGCTTGTTTTGCAGCGGCAGCTTCTTCAATTCTCATTTTTGGGATTCCGCTTTCTATTGCTTTTGTCATGCCCCCAAGTTCTTCTACTTCTTCAATGAGTTGCCAGGCCTTGTCTGCCAATTCTTTCGTCAACGATTCCAAATAATAAGACCCACCCAGAGGATCGACAATACGCGTTATGCCAATTTCTTTTTGCAAATACAGTTGGGTGTTGCGTGCAATGCCTGCTGAGAAATCGGTAGGAAGAGCTATGGCCTCGTCTAAAGAATTGGTATGCAATGATTGTGTTCCTCCGAGAACTGCTGCTAATGCCTCGACACAGGTTCGCGTAACGTTGTTATAAGGATCTTGCTCGGTCAAACTCCAACCCGATGTCTGGCAATGCGTTCGCAAGGCCATGGACTTGGGATTCTTAGGCTCAAATTGACTGACCATCTTTGACCATAGCAATCGACCTGCTCGCATTTTCGCGATCTCCATAAAAAAGTTCATTCCGATCCCCCAAAAAAAGGAAAGTCGTGGAGCAAAATTATCAATGGCAATGCCGGCTTTTAAACCAGCGCGAAGATATTCCAGTCCATCAGCCAATGTATACGCAAGTTCAATCTGAGCAGGAGCACCTGCTTCATGCATGTGATAGCCACTAATGCTTATGCTATTGAACTTGGGCATTTTCCTGGAGCAGTAATCAAAAATGTCTGACACAATGCGCATGGAAGGAGCAGGTGGATAGATGTAGGTATTCCTCACCATAAACTCCTTGAGAATATCATTTTGAATAGTGCCACTGAGTTGATGGGGCTTTACGCCCTGTTCTTCAGCGGCTACAATATAGAATGCCATGATGGGGATGACGGCCCCATTCATCGTCATGGACACTGACATTTTATCTAACGGAATCCGGTCGAATAAAATTTTCATGTCAAGCACTGAATCGATGGCAACACCCGCCTTGCCTACATCACCTGTTACCCGAGGATGATCAGAGTCATATCCTCGGTGAGTGGCGAGGTCAAATGCAACGGACAAACCTTTTTGGCCCGAGGCTAAATTTTTTCTATAAAAGGTATTTGAATCTTTTGCTGTTGAGAATCCCGCATACTGCCGTATCGTCCATGGCCTCACGGCATACATTGTAGCATAAGGTCCGCGCAAGTAGGGAGGGAGCCCTGCCGGAAAATTCAATAATTCGGAGTTATTGATATCTGCCTTAGAATAATCAGGCTTAATTTCAATCTTCTCGGAAGATAGCCATGGCTTTAACTTCGGAGTTGCATTTGGATTTCCGCTCGGAAATTGATCATATTTTATTTTTGAAAAATCGGGTTTCATTACTATCTATTTAGAGCTCACCAATCTTTGAAATTTACTCCAGGCCTGCTGTGCGAATTGGTCAGTAAGACTTTCAATGTAATAAGATCCGGCAGTTGGGTCAGCTACTTGCGATAAGTGGGATTCTTCTCTCAAAATTGATGAAACATTTCTCGCGATTCGGTTCAATAATGGATTTGCAGGATCTTCCGGCATAATTGATAGACCATCACATCCCCCTAATACTGCACATAATGCGGCTGTTGTGCTCTTCAGCATATTTCCGTGCGGCTGATACTCTGTTTTGATCCATGAAGACGAATAGCCATGAATAAATACCGAACTTTCCAACGACCTGTCATAGGCTTGTGAGAGTTGACTCCACAGCAAGCGCAAGGCTTTAAGCTTTGCGATCTCTACAAAGAGATCGGTTTGTATAGGAAGAGAAAAGGCAGTTGCTTTTAAAATCTTTTTAATGTCGATGCCTTGATCTGTCAAATTATCAATTCGTTTAACTGCTTTAGCAAGTAGTGAACTGATTTCATCAGTAGGTGTCAATGCCCCCTCCACCGTAAGGCCATTTGCGTAAAAGTGATTGTTATCGCTTAACCCTTCAATAATTCCTTTAAGCTTTTCCGGTTCTGATTTCCAAAATAGAGCACCCGATAAGCGTTCAATGTAATTTTCCCTTGCACGAACATATTTCAAAAAATCTTCTATAACGGAAACTTGGTTTGGATCAACTAGAAATGCAACACCGCAAAAGGGAAGTTCAATATCCTGAAGAAGGTCAGCCGCCTTAAAGTCCGCCTGAAGATCAAAAAATATCCCATCAGCACCGGAACCTAAGTAGGATAAGGCGGCTTTATTTGCCTTCTGAGAATCCACAACCGATACAGGGGCTAGATTGAGCCATGCGCGGGGTCCTAAGAAGGGGTTATCCGAGATCGGAAGTGCCTCGATATTTTTATTTTTGGCGTCAGTTTGATCGTAATAGGGAAGGATATCAACTCCATCTTTCGAAAAAGTCAGTTTATCAAACGGATGAATGCCTTCCAGTTCACCTTTAGCTGCTTCAATCCAGTCCTCTTTGGTGAGGGGAGGAAAAAAACTATATTTTTTTTCTGTCATGGGTGAAAAAAAGATAAGCTGCACGAATCGAGTTTCAAATTCAATTTAAGTTAGCATTAAAGCAATTTTCGGGAGCATAATTCGAATTGCTTAACGATAAAAAATTGTTAAAAACCAAGGTTGATTTTTGTTTTTTTGTTCATCAATTTTTTTACACCTTTGTTTCCCTCCTTAAAAAAGGAGCTCAAAAACTCCACCGCTCAACGCTCATTAATGGAAGTCAACTGCTCAACGGTTTGGAATGATTGTCTGGAAGTAATTCGCCAAAGCGTTGATGAACAGAACTACAACACATGGTTTAAACCCATCGTCCCTTTGCGGAATGAACAGGATGTGCTTACCATTCAAGTTCCTTCTCAATTCTTTTTTGAATGGCTGGAAGAGCATTATGTGCCCGTTCTGAAAAAAGCGATTCATCAGGTAATGGGCGAAGGTGGAAGGTTAGAATATTCGGTAATCGTAGATAGTGGCAATCACCGCAATCCACCTCTCCTTGTCAACTACCCCAATGGAGCAGGAATGAAGCGCAGCAATGCCCAAGTTCATAATGGCAATGGAAATATTGAAGATTATTCTCCCTTTAGCTTCAAAGCCATTAATCCTCAAGCTGTTAATTCAAGACTCAACCCTAACTATACGTTTGAAAATTTTGTCGAGGGAGATTGCAATCGTTTAGGGCGTGCCGCAGGTATAGCAGTAGCGAAAAAGCCTGGATTAACCTCTTTTAATCCTCTAATGCTTTATGGGGGCGTAGGAGTGGGTAAGACCCACTTGGTTCAAGCCATTGGAAATGAAATCAAGAAGAACCTCCCTTCAAAGATTGTTCTTTACGTGGATCAAAATGACTTTACAACTCAGTTTTTGAATGCGCTGCAGAATCATAAAATGCAGGAGTTTCAAAATTTCTATTTGCAGGTGGATTTATTGATTTTGGACGATGTGCAGTTCCTTGCGGGTCGCGAAAAGACGCAGGAGATATTCTTTCATATTTTCAATCAATTACATCAGTCAGGAAAGCAAATCATCATGACCAGTGACTGTCCGCCTCGCGATCTTAAAGGTTTTCAGGAGCGCCTGTTATCGCGGTTTAAATGGGGTCTAACCGCAGATTTACAAGAGCCCGATTTTGAAACCAAGCTTGCCATCATTCATAATAAGATGGAATCTGATGGTATCGAAATTCCTTCTGAAGTGGCAGAGTACCTTGCCTATAGCGTGGATACTAACCTCCGCGATATGGAAGGAGTTCTCAATTCGCTCATTTTCCATGCAACCTTATTGAAAAAGGAGATTGATTTAGAGTTGGCGAAGGAGGTACTTAGAAATATTGTAAAGGAAATTCAATCGGACGTCAGCGTAGATTTCATCCAGAAGATGGTCGCTGAATACTTTAAAGTAGATATTGATTCATTAAAGGCCAAAGTGAAAAAACGTGAAATTGTCATACCTAGACAATTGGCTATGTATTTTTGCAAACGCTATACCCAACTTACATTAGCACTTATCGGTGAAAACTTTGGGGGGCGCGATCATAGCACTGTTATACACGCTCTGGAGTCTGTCGAAGACATGATCAAAACAGACCCTAACTTCAAAAACTCGGTTGAAGAGTTAAGCAAAAAACTGAAGTTGCGCGTAGCCTCCTGATTTTATCCTTTCTATCTTATTGCATCGTGAATGAAAGTGGTATTTCCTGTTTGGAACTGTTCATTCCGTAGATAAGCACCCGCCCTTTATACTCATTAAAAAAATCAATGACATCCTGAGGATCCTTCACTCGCTGGCGATTGATGGATATGATGGTGTAGTTTTCAGGTAATCCCAATTTTTTAAACAGGCCGTCTTTAATTTTAAATACTTTTACCCCATAATCAACGCCTTCAAGGGTAGCCCCAATCAATACATCCTGATAGAATTTGCGCTTTACCATATTCACATCTCCGTTCTTATTAAGAAGTGTAATAGAAACGGTTGTTGGTTTACTATCTCTTAGATACGTGATATTAATCTTCTCACCAGGCGATCGATAACTAATCTCTTCCTCGAAGGCGCTTTTGCTGTCGATATCAATGTCATTTATTTTTGTGATAATGTCTAAAGGCTTTAGTCCTGCATTCTTTGCCGAACTGGTTCTGTAAAGATCTTCCAGAAGAACGCCTTTGTAATCTTTGGTAGTTAATTTGAGATTATACTTCTCCGCATTCTGATAATCAAGCTCAGCAATCTCGCCTCCAAAGAAAGCCTTTTGAACAATTCCATATTTTATTAAATCGGCCACTACTTTTTTTGCGATATCAACGGGCACGGCAAATGCGTATCCCGTATAAGACCCCGTGCGGGAGAGGATAGCTGTGTTGATTCCAACTAACTCTCCATTTTTGTTGACCAATGCTCCACCGCTGTTTCCCGGATTGATGGCAGCATCTGTCTGGATAAAAGATTCGATAGGAAATTTATCTTCAACGATATTGATCCTTCTTCCTTTAGCACTAACGATCCCCACCGTTACCGTAGAGGAGAGCGAGAAAGGATTCCCAACCGCCACTACCCATTCGCCCACTGCCAGATTTTTTGAGCTGCCCAAAGTGATGGCAGGAAGATTTGCCTCTTTGATTTTCAGAACGGCTAAATCGGTTGATGGATCCGTGCCGATCAGTTCTGCATCGTATGCTTTCTTGTTATAAATAACCTGAATCTTTTCTGCTGATTCTACCACGTGATTGTTGGTGACGATATAGCCATCCTGAGTAAAAATTACACCCGAGCCTGAACTCACCTGAGTTTGTTGTCCGCCTCCGCTGAAAAGAAGATCCCAATAAGAGTAGGAGGCTCCGCTTTGAGAAATGCTATTAATATAAACAACACTGGGTGTTACTTTTTGGGCTGCGCTGCTAAAATCCACATTGTCCAGGTTTGAGGGACCAGAGGGCACGACCATTGTTGGCTTGTAGTCTGTTGTCGGTTCGTAATTGGCTACGCTATTAAATTCCTTGGTTTCTGCTCTCCTATTTTTCTCGTTCTGATAAGAAAAAAAAGCATATGCGCCTGCCAATCCGGCAACAAAGCTTATGATTATTGTTTGAAGTGTTTTCATATAATGTCCGTTGAACTTATAAACGAATGTTGCTTAGAGATGTTTTGTGGGTATTAAAAGTTCCACTCTTCATGCAAAAATCACCCCAAATTAGGAAAAGGAAAAATTGACATGGTTTTGAGAAAAATTGAAGCAACTTCAAGGCATTCCTTTTATTACCTTTACCCTTTATGGGAATCCGCTCAACGCTAGCCAAACCGTTCGCTGCCTTCATTGCCAGGCAGACGAAAGAATGGTCGCTTAATCCAACTCTTTCTCAGCAAAAAATTTTCAAAGGTCTTATTGAAACCGCAAAGAACACCACTTTTGGTAAGGATCATGATTTTGCTTCGATAAGAACGTATGAAGATTTTAAGAAGCGTGTTCCTATTCGTGACTACGAAGAACTAAAGCCATACATTAAGCAGGTTACAGAAGGCAAGCCGGATGTCTTATGGAATGGCAAGCCAAAATATTTTGCCAAAACTTCTGGCACTACTTCCGGCACAAAGTATATTCCCATCACGAAGGAGTCTATCCCAAATCATATCAACAGTGCACGGAATGCATTGCTGAGTTATGTGGATGAAACACGCAATGGTTCTTTCCTGGATGGAGGTTTAATTTTTTTGTCGGGTAGTCCTGAGTTAGATCAAAAAGCGGGAATCAATACGGGTAGACTTTCCGGAATAGTGAATCATCATGTTCCCAGCTATTTGCGCACCAATCAGAAGCCTAGCTATCAAACCAATTGTATAGAGGATTGGGAGCAAAAGTTGGATAAAATCATTGACGAGACAATAGGAGAAGACATGACTCTCATCTCCGGAATTCCGCCCTGGGTGCAAATGTATTTTGATCGTATCCAAGCGCGAACTGGCAAGAAGATCAAAGATGTGTTCCCTAATTTTTCTGTATTTGTTTATGGAGGCGTGAATTTTGAACCTTATCGGGCTAACCTCTTTGAATCGATAGGCAAAAAAATTGATTCGATTGAAACCTATCCGGCCTCCGAAGGTTTTATTGCCTATCAGGATTCACAGCAAGCAGAGGGTTTATTACTGTTGTTAAACTCAGGAATATTTTTTGAATTTATTCCTACGGAAGAATTCTTTAACCAAAACCGCTCCCGAATTACGATTGAGGAAGTTGAGCTAGGTAAGAATTACGCTTTAATGATTAATAGCAATGCAGGGCTTTGGGGTTATTCGATCGGTGATACTATAAAGTTTGTTTCGAAGAATCCATACCGTATTGTGGTCAGTGGGAGGATCAAACATTTTATTTCGGCTTTTGGTGAACACGTGATTGGTGAAGAGGTGGAGAAAGCGATGAAACTTACGATGGAAAAATTTCCTGAAGTGGAATTGGTTGAATTTACAGTTGCCCCTCAAGTCGCGCCACAGGAAGGAATGCCTCACCATGAATGGTTGATCGAATTTTCGGTAGCGCCCAATAATCCAGAATCATTTTCTTTGGAGTTGGATAACCATTTGCGCCAACTCAATGTTTATTATGACGATCTTATTACCGGAAGTATTTTAAGAACGCTAAAGATAACTGTTCTCAGGAAAAACGGGTTTATTGATTACATGAAATCGCAAGGTAAATTAGGCGGTCAGAATAAAGTACCACGGCTATCCAATGATCGGAAGATTGCGGAGGAATTGGTTAATTTTGTCATATGATACATCAAGAATTCCAGAGTTAGAATAAGTTGAATATTCAATTCGAATTGCATCCCAACTATTTTCAACATGAAATAATTGATGAAAACTAAATCCATCGCCATTCTTGGTTCCACGGGTAGTATAGGCCGACAGGCTTTGGAAGTGATTCAAGCCCATTCTGATCAGTTAAGTGTTGAAGTACTCACAGCGCAAGACAACGCGGACTTGCTGATTCAACAAGCCATTGCATTTAAACCCAATGCAGTTGTCATTGGCAATGAGGATCACTATCTTAAAGTAAAGGAGGCGCTCGCCTCTCATCCTATTAAAGTCTATGCCGGTGAGAATGCACTCTCCTCCGTGGTAGAAATGGATTCCATAGATCTGGTGTTGACTGCATTGGTTGGTTACTCTGGCCTTCGACCCACCATCCGAGCTATAGAAGCAGGAAAGAATATTGCTTTGGCTAATAAAGAAACTCTTGTGGTCGCGGGTGAACTAGTCACGGGTTTGGCGAAGCAAAAAGGAGTTAATATCTATCCTGTAGATTCGGAACACTCTGCCATTTTTCAGTGCATTGTGGGTGAGTTTCACAATAAGATCGAAAAAATTATCCTTACGGCATCGGGTGGACCCTTTCGGGGAAAAGACAAAGAATATTTAAAGTCGGTGACGAAAGCTCAGGCATTAAAACATCCCAATTGGGTGATGGGCGCCAAAGTCACAATTGACTCGGCCACACTCATGAATAAAGGTTTGGAGGTAATCGAAGCGAAATGGCTTTTTGGTCTTACCGCAGAGCAAGTGGAGGTAGTTGTTCACCCGCAATCCATTGTTCACTCCATGGTCCAATTTGAAGACGGTTCAATCAAAGCGCAACTTGGATTACCCGATATGCGTTTACCCATCCAGTTTGCTATGACTTACCCTGACCGACTCAAAAGCGAGTTTCCTAGGTTTGATTTTATGAATTATCCGGCCTTAACATTTGAAAAGCCGGATACAAAAACTTTTCGTAATCTTGCGCTCGCATTTGAGGGCCTGGCAAGGGGAGGTAACATGCCTTGCGTACTGAATGCGGCAAACGAGATAGCAGTAGCTGAATTTTTGAAAGACAGAATTGGTTTTTTGGAGATGTCAGACGTGGTTGAACGATGTTTGGAAAAAATGGATTATATAGCTAATCCCGTTTATGAGGATTATGTGAATACAGATAAGGAGACACGAATTAAAGCTTTAGAACTGATTCGATAATTTGCTGATTCGGTGATTCTATAATTGAAATCATCGGGTACATATCTTCGAATTAACACATTAATAAATTAGTCTATGGAAGGAATGATAATGACGGCCCAGATGCTTCTGAGCCTTTCAATTTTGATAGCAGTACATGAATGGGGACACTTCATCACTGCCCGTATGTTCAATATCCGGGTGGAAAAGTTTTACCTGTTTTTTGATTTTCTTTTCCCAATGGCTAATGTCTTAAACTTCTCTCTAGTCAAGATTAAAAAGGGTGATACGGAATTTGGAATTGGCTGGTTTCCCCTTGGCGGCTACGTGAAAATTGCAGGAATGGTAGATGAGAGCATGGATAAAGAGCAGATGAAGGCTGCACCCGAGCCATGGGAGTTTCGCTCCAAACCGGCCTGGCAACGATTGATTGTAATGCTGGGTGGTATTATTGTCAATGTCATCGTAGGGATCATGATCTTTATTGGTATTACCTATGCATTGGGTGATACTTATATTCCAAAGAATTTTGTGAATACCCATGGTGGAATCCAGGCACTGGAGTTGGGCGAACAACTAGGATTTAAGACAGGCGATAAGATCATAAAAGTAAACGGAAATGACTTTGATGATTTTCAGGAGATCATCAAACCCGATGTTTTGCTTTCCCAAAACTCGTATTATACCGTTGATCGTGATGGCCAAAAAATTGACATTCCAATCCCAGGAAATTTTATTGAGAATTTTAATAAAAAAGAATCTGCCAGCAACTTCATCGTTCCTCGTATACCTGCGATTGTCGGCAGAGTGAGTGAAAAAAGCGTTGCTGAGCATGCCGGATTAAAAGTAGGGGATGAGTTTTTGGAAGTTGACGGTAACCCAGCTGCATTCTTTGATGAGGTAACTAAGATTGTGAAGAGCGGCCCACGAGATTCCATCTCGTTTAAAGTAAAAAGAGGAGCAGAAGTGCTGAGTTTTAAAGAAAGCTTTAAAGATCAAACATTGATTGGGTTTGCTGCAAAAGGCATCGATCGCGATGAATTGGCCGTAATTGATTATAGTTTTGGTCAATCTATTGGATTGGGCACCACACGAGCGTTTAATGTCATTTTCGTTCAACTCAAGGCATTCAAAAAAATATTCAGTGGCGAAATTTCTTTCCGTAAATCATTGTCTGGCCCTATTGGAATGGCACAAGCTTATGGAGGTGAATGGGATTGGGAGAGGTTTTGGAGAATGACAGGCTTGCTCTCTATGGTACTTGCCTTTATGAATTTACTTCCCATTCCGGCTTTAGATGGGGGCTATGTCGTGTTCTTGCTTTATGAAATGGTCAGCGGCCGTGAACCTTCTGAGAAATTCTTTGAGACAGCCCTGAAAATAGGAATGGCCATGCTATTGGTACTCATGGTATTTGTATTCTATAATGATATTGCCAAACTTATTATGGGCGGTTAGTCTGAATAAAATTGTTGTTAAAAACTATGGCCCCGTGTTAAGCGGGGCCATAGTTTTTTTATTCTAGTCCTTTTCGATAATCAAGGGGCGGCTTCCGATCTCCTACCATTGATTTGTATTTAAAATTTGGGCCGCGCTTAGTATCCAACTCCACTTTGGCTTTATCGATAAGCGCAGGATTATTAAATAAATCAATACCCGTCATTGAAATTGTTTTGGCAGCATTGATCATCGCTTTAAAACCAATACTCATCCCTCCTGTGGCAGTTGACTGCCATGAATGGGCCGGTGCGCCCGGCACCCAGGTAGCAATTCCAAGTCCGACTGTCGGAACAACCCAGCTGATATCTCCTACATCAGTCGAAGCAGGAAAGAAGGCAGTGGTCTTGTAAGGTTGAACGACCATGGCATCAGAAATGGGTGGTGCTTTATAATTAAATGTACTTTGAAGGCTTTTGGCAAATTCAACATCCGATGGTGAGTACTTTACGCCACCAACGATGGATAAATTATTATGCATTATTCTCGATAGAGTTTCAGAAGGTAAAAGATTGTAGAGCCCGGAGATCACTTCATATTTCATGGTCGTTTCTGTTCCCAGTGTAGCTCCTTCCGCGCATTTCACAATCCGTTCCCAGATTTTTTCCACCACTTTTACATCCGGATGGCGAACAATGTATTCTACTTCTGCAAAGTCGGGGACAACATTAGCGGCCAGACCCCCTTTTGTGATTACATAGTGAATTCGTGTTTCTTGAGGAACATGCTCGCGCATCATATTCACCATGTAGTCCATTGTCTCTACACCATCTAAAGCAGAACGTCCAATATCAGGTGCCGCAGCGGCATGAGCCGATATGCCATAGAACCTGAACTTTCCTTGTTTGAACGCAAGACACGTTTCTGCATTTGCCTGGTTGTGATCGGCAGGATGCCAATGGAGTACCACATCAATTGATTCGAAGAGCCCCGCCCTCACCATGTACACTTTGCCTCCACCACTTTCTTCTGCTGGTGTACCGAAAAGTCTTATCGTTCCTGATTTTTTGTTTTTGATAAGCCAGTCTTTAAGTGCTATGGCAGCGCCAGCAGATGCAGCACCAAACAGGTTATGACCGCAACCATGACCGGCTTTTCCAGCAATAAGAGCTTTTTGAAAAGGCACACTATCCTGAGATAATCCGGGCAATGCATCAAACTCAGCCAAGATTCCAATAACAGGCTTCCCCGAGCCAAAGGTTGCTGTAAAGGCGGTAGGAATTTCTGCTACTCCTGTCTCGATAGTAAAGCCTTCTTTTTGTAATGTCTCCTGAAGTAGCGCTGTGCTTTTGGTTTCAAGATAGCCCAACTCCGCATAGCTCCAGATCTGCCTTGCTACTTCTTTATAGGCAGTGAATTTTTTATCCAACTCGGCATTGACAAACTGTTTGTCTTTTTCTCCATTAACTTTAATAAGCACTTCTGGTTGTGCATGAGCGATAAAGGCATTGCAAAAGATGAGCAGTAGACTAAATAGTTGCGACTTCATAGATGATTAGTTTGGTTAATGAAATATAGAGGAATTCCCCCATGGCCAAAAGGGAAAATCCATAAGCTTAATTTTTAGAGATTTCAAACTCAACTCTTCGATTGAGTTGTTTGTGTTGATCGGTTACTTCCTGTGCAATGGGTTGTGAACTTCCATACCCGATAGCCGTAATTCTTGTACTGTCGATTTTAAATCCATGGGACAAATAGTATTTAATTGCATCGGCCCGAGACTGCGATAGTCTTAAATTAGATTCTTCACGACCCTGGGAATCCGTATGTCCTGATATTTTAAGTTTTAATTCTGGATGATCTATAAGGAAATTGGCGAGTTTGTTTAAATCTTTATGCATGTTGAGTAGAATATCCGACTTACCATTTTCAAATTCCAACGACACAAACTCAATTTTACTTTCAATCGGCTCGGCCAGCTTATTGATTTCAGCATCTCCATCCATAAAAAAAAATTCTTCGATCCGGAAGAAATTGTCACCCTGAATGATTAACAGATAATTGCGTTTGTTGATCAGGCTAAAATCGAACGATCCATCCTCTCTTAAGAATTTAGGTGCTACTTCTACCCCTTTGTCAAGATCAATCACAGAGACGATCCCCTTTTCAGGCTTGCCCGTAGTGCCACTCATGAGGGTTCCTTTTAGCTTAGCAACAGCTTCAGGCTGCGCTTCCATCGGCACAGGAAATGAATACAGATCCAGATTCTTGAGGTCATCTTCCACCGAACGTGCATAATACAGATCATGTGATTTAGAATCTATGGTAAAATAGTATTCACTCCCAACACCATTAACCAGCGGCCCGATGTTTTTTGGTTCTTTCCAGTTTTTGATTGTGGTGCGATAGGATTTATAGATATCAAATTCGCCAAAGTTGAGCGGATGGCCATTAGAACTGAAGTACAAGACATTAAAGACGTGATGAAAGAAAGGACTTACTTCGCTGTTTCGGGTATTAATGATGGGGCCTATATTTTTGGCGGACTGCCAATTGCCGGTATTATCTTTCAATGAAAAATAAATATCACTAAGGCCAAAGCCGCCAATCCGGTTAGAGGCAAAATACAAGGTATCACCGCTATGCGATACTGAGGGTTGAGACTCCCAACCTGAGCTGTTGACGGTGGCTCCCAAGTTTTTGACTTCACTCCATGTGCTATCTTTTGAAAGCGTGGCGGAATAAAGATCACAATTGCCAATGGAGCCCGGAGCATTGCAGCGTGAGAAAAAAAGTTGTTTGCCGTCCATACTTAAGCAGGCCGACCCCTCATTAAACTGCGTGTTGATGCTATTAAAACCTTGTGTAGCTGTCCATGCTCCATCAATTTTAAGACTGAAGAAAAGATCTTCGTTATACGCCCGCTCACTATGCCCATTTCTTTTGGAGGTGAAAAGTAAGATGTAATCTACATTGCCGACTACAGGTCCGTAATCTTCTTTCAGTGAGTTGATTCCATCACCCATATTCACCAATACTCCATGGGGTGGCTGAAGGGTGTCTATTTCTTTCCGATAGTCCACAAGCTCATAATAATATTCAAGCGGAACGTAATATCTTTTTCGATCCTGTTCCAGAGAATCATATTGAGCATAGAGATCAGTAATATCAATTCCTTGCTGATGATGTTTTAATGCAAGCTTATACAACAGAATAGACTCACCGGGAGGGCCAAATTTTTTTGAGAGCTTGGCCAGCTGCCAGATCATTGAAGTGTTTTTTCCAAAGTTTTCAATCCCAAAATTGGTGACGTATTCCTTTAGTGTGCGATAAAATTCTTCGGACGGCCCTTGCTTCTCTAACTGCTGAAGTTGCTTTAGTCTTTTGACATCAACGTAAAAACTCAGCTTGTTCACATTGGGAAAGTCGAATATGCCAGACTGGCTGTAGGAGGTGAGCGAATCTTGTAGTAGCACCACGCTACTCTTTTTGAATTTTTTCTTCTCCTTTTGCCCAAAAGATTCGTGACAAAAAGTGATCAAAATAAGCGCAAAAAGGATGATAAAAGGGAGTTTCACGGTGCGCTAAAGGTCGTTTTAGTTCGCTGGTTCATCGAAAGTTGGGACAATTTTGCTGTATTTACAACGCTATTGGCACCGCAATTGAGCTTAAACGGGCTCGCAGTATTTCAATTGTGGGCGCAAATTTTTTGTGTCAAATTGGCATTTTGAAACATGTTTAAATCTCTAGAAATAACACCCATCGTGCAAGAAGATTCCGAAGAGCTGATCCAGTTGATCAACCCGGAACAAGAATCCGATTTGAAACCCGGAGATTTGCCGGAAGAGCTTTCTGTCCTCCCGATTAAGAATACGGTCTTATTTCCGGGAGTCGTAATCCCCATCACCGTTACGCGACAGAAATCGATAAGATTGATCAAGAAGGCGTATCAAGGAAACAGGATTATTGGAGTGGTGGCTCAAAAAAATAAGCAGGCTGAAGAGCCGATGATTGAGGATCTCTATAAATTCGGAACGATCGCTCGCATCATCAAGATGCTGGTGCTTCCCGATGGTAATACAACGATCATCATTCAAGGTAAGAATCGATTTGCCGTAAAAGAGTTTACCCAGGAAGAGCCTTTTCTCATGGCCAAAATAGATTTGCAGGTTGAGCCCCAAATCAATTTGCAAAGTCGCGAAGTAAAGGCGCTGGTTCAGTCGTTGAAAGAAGCTGCGTTTAAAATTTTAAAACTCAATCCTGAAATTCCACAAGAAGCCCAGATGGCGTTGGATAATATTCAGAGCACAGCCTTTCTTATTCACTTCCTTTCGTCCAATCTGAACGTTGAAGTCCCCGACAAACAAAAAATTCTCGAAACGAATAATATTGTTGATCGTGGCACACTGCTTCTTCAGTACATGCTGAAAGAAATTCAGATGCTTGAGATCAAGAGTGAGATACATAAGAAGGTGCATACCGATATCGATCAACAACAAAGAGATTATTTTTTGCGTCAGCAGATTAAAGTGCTGCAAGATGAGCTTGGCTACGATGGCCCTGATAAGGAAGTTGAAAAATTACGTAAAAGAGGACTTGAGAAAAAATGGTCGAAACAGACTGCGGCACATTTTAATAAAGAACTGGACAAAGTATTGCGAGTCAATCCACAGGCGGCTGAATTTCCCGTGGCCATGAATTATGTAGAGTTCATGTTGGATTTGCCTTGGGGGGAATACACAAAAGATGACTTTGATTTAAAGCGAGCACAGAAGATCCTCAACAAAGATCACTTTGGTTTGGAGAAAGTAAAGACCCGAATTCTTGAATACCTCGCTGTGCTGAAATTAAAGCAAGACATGAAAGGTCCAATCTTATGTCTTTATGGTCCTCCCGGGGTCGGTAAAACTTCATTGGGCAAATCAATCGCCAAATCACTGCAACGCCAATACATCAGGATGTCATTAGGCGGCCTGCATGATGAGGCCGAGATACGCGGGCATCGTAAGACGTATGTAGGCGCTATGCCCGGTAAGGTTTTAGCAAATATTAAAAAGGCCAAATCGTCCAATCCAGTTTTTATACTTGATGAAATTGATAAGGTGCGCTCTGATTTTCGTGGCGATCCTTCATCTGCATTATTAGAAGTATTGGATCCTGAACAGAATAGCACCTTTGGCGATAACTATCTGGAAGTTGAGTATGATCTTTCCAAAGTATTATTTATTGCCACCGCCAATTCGTTGGACACGATTCATCCTGCGCTGCGCGATCGTATGGAGATCATTGAACTAACGGGCTATACCGTGGAAGAGAAACTTCAGATTGCTATTAAGCATCTGGTTCCTAAACAGTTGTTGGAGCATGGTTTGAAGTCATCTAATATTAAGATCACCAAAGAGGCCATCTTAAAAGTTATTGAAGCCTATACGCGAGAATCAGGAGTAAGGAATCTGGAACGCAAAATTGGAGCACTGGTGAGAAGCATTGCCAAGTCAGTGGCCATGGAGGAGAGTGTAGACAAAGAAATTACAGCAAAGCAGGTTATAAAAATTTTAGGTGCAGAAATATTTGATGAAGAGCTATATCAAGGCAATGAGATTGCTGGTGTTGTTACCGGCCTTGCCTGGACACAAGTAGGAGGAGATATTTTGTACGTTGAATCGAGCGTGAGCCGCGGCAAAGGAGCCTTAACTATTTCAGGACAACTCGGTGATGTGATGAAGGAGTCTGCTATGGCTGCGTTATCCTATTTGAAGTCCAATTCACACGATTTAAAAATTGATCATCGCGTATTTCAACAGTATGATCTTCATATTCACGTGCCGGCAGGAGCCGTGCCTAAAGATGGACCATCAGCAGGAATTACCATGCTTACTTCCTTGGCGTCTACGTTTACTCAACGGAAGGTGAAAGACAAGTTGGCCATGACAGGTGAGATTACCTTGAGAGGGAAAGTACTGCCGGTTGGTGGGATTAAAGAAAAAATTCTTGCCGCCAAGCGAAGCGGTATCCGGGAGATTATCATGAGCTCCAAGAACAAGCGTGATATTCAGGAGATAGAGAAACACTACATCAAAGGCTTAACCTTTCATTATGTGGATACCGTTGACGAAGTACTGAAGGTGGCGCTGTTGAAAGAGAAGGTAGCAAAGCCATTACAATTTGTATTGCAGGAGGCGAAAAGTTAGAACTCAAGGTTTCATTACTACAAACACGTATTAGCGTAGCCCTACGGCAAGTCACAGATGGCCTTAATATGATTAACTAAGAAATATGCTTGATCCAAAATATCAGACGCCTAGACAAATCGTTGAAGAGCTCGACAAATACATTGTTGGTCAATATGAAGCTAAGCGTAATGTTGCCATCGCACTGAGGAATCGTTGGCGGAGAATGAGTGTGAAGTCAGAAATTCAGGAAGATATTATTCCTAATAATATTCTGATGATCGGAGCAACCGGTGTTGGTAAAACTGAAATTGCCAGACGTCTTGCTAAAATTGCTGATGCTCCCTTCATTAAAGTGGAGGCTTCAAAATTTACCGAAGTGGGTTACGTAGGTCGTGACGTAGAGAGTATGGTTCGTGACTTGGTGGAACAGTCGGTGAATATGGTGAAGGCCCGAAGAAAGGAAGCCGTAAAAGAGAAAGCGGCCCTTGCCGTGGAGGAAATAATTCTGGATGCCCTTATTCCACCCATGAAATCAAATGGAGTCAAGACCGGATTTTCACCTTCACTTGAGAATAACGAGATGCCCAATTCGGATACTGAGTTAAATGAGCGCACGCGTAATCTTTTTAGAGAGAAGATAAAAAATGGAGAGATGGAGGATCGTAAGATTGACATCGACATAAAGCAAGGAGGAGGTGGCAATGTAGGAATGATTGGTGCGGGAATGATGGATGAGGTCTCTATGATGAACCTGCAAGAGATGATTGGTGGAATGATGCCTAAGAAGGCAAAGAAACGTAAGGTGACGGTGGCAGAAGCCAGAAGAATTTTGCTGGAAGAAGAAGCTTCTCGACTTATTGATATGGATGAGGTGAAAGAGGAAGCCATACGGAGAGCGCAGGATACAGGAATTATTTTTATCGATGAGATTGATAAAATTGCCTCCGGTGCCGGAAAGAAAGGAGGCGGCGGCCCAGATGTGAGTCGCGAAGGTGTACAGCGTGATCTTCTTCCCATCGTGGAAGGAAGTACCGTGAATACAAAACACGGTGTTATAAAAACAGATCATGTTTTATTTATCGCGGCCGGTGCTTTTCATATTTCAAAGCCCTCTGATCTGATTCCAGAATTGCAAGGACGGTTTCCGATACGGGTTGAACTGGATAACTTGACGAAGGAAGATTTCGTAAGAATACTTAAGGAACCCAAAGGGGCATTGACGAAGCAATATGCTGCATTATTTGATGCAGAAGGAGTGGAAGTCACTTTTGATAATGATGCCATTGAAGAGCTTGCCTCCATCGCCTTCGCCATCAATTCAGAAATTGAGAATATCGGAGCAAGACGACTACAAACAGTAATGAGTAAATTGTTAAATGAATTTCTCTTTGACGTCCCCGATAAGATAAAGGCAGATGCCAAAATCCGGATTACCAAGGCCATGGTACAAGAAAAACTAAGCGGTTTTATAAAAAATAAAGACCTTAGCGAATATATTCTCTAATGATGAGATTGAGT
Source organism: Bacteroidia bacterium (assembly GCA_031401775.1). GTDB lineage: Bacteria > Bacteroidota > Bacteroidia > Cytophagales > Cyclobacteriaceae > ELB16-189. Next base: position 56,159 of record JANNRV010000021.1, read on the forward strand.
TTGGTGGTGGCTTTGCTCGTTTCATTGCTGATACTTCCAACTGGTGTGTCCGGTCAGGATTCAATCAGAGATACCTACATCAAGCATTTTTCTGATCATTTTTTTGTTTGGCCCGTGATAAAAAAGCGCGAACTCAGCTTTCAGGTAGTCAGCGTGCTTGATAAGAAAAAGGAATTCAGCTTCAAACCCAATAATTCATACAGTTTGGGTCTTGGGATAAATATTTTCGAGATTGCGCTTGAGGCTTCCTTTTCCGTTCCGGTTGATATCAAAAGTCTGGAGCGGTACGGTGTCAGTGATGTGAGGGATTTTCAAGCAGTCGCGTTGGGTAAGAAATGGCTGGCCGAAGTATACACCCAAAAGTATAAAGGGTTCTATTTTACTACTTCCGACTTAATAGTTCCCCCTAATCAATCATTTCCTCAGCGGCCTGACTTAGCCACACGAAATTTTGGTTTTTCATTCGCCTATATTTTCAATAATAAAAAATTCTCTCTTCGATCAGCGTATACTTTTGCCGAGCGTCAGAAGTCAAGTCGTGGATCTTTTTTATTGAGCTACGTTGTTTCTTCTTTTAACTTCAGTTCCGATTCAGCGTTGGTTTCTAAAGCCAGCAGACTAGCATATGGTGCGGGTTCATCAACAGAGGATGCACGATTTACCTCCCTTGGTTTGGCTCCGGGATATAGTTATAATTTGGTGGTGGGCAAGTTCTTTTTGAATACAACTTTGGTTATCGGTCCGGCTCATTATTGGGTCAGGTACAATTCTCAGGAAGGGCAGATCAAGAATGATATTAGTATCAACTTTTACTCTGCAGTTCGGTTGGGGTTTGGTTATAATGGAGATCGTTTTTTTTCAGGTATTAATTTGGTTACACAAGAAAGAAATGTGAGAATTGAACAAGTAGACTTCAAGAATACAATAAGCAGTGTACGTCTCGTGGCAGGTTTCAGATTTCCCGAAAAGGGTTTATTAAAAAAACGTGCTGTAGATTATTTGCCGGGTACGCAGAAGTCATCACTCCCGTAGATTTCTCTTGGGATAATCATAAAAATCTAATCGGCCACAGCCAAATTTCACCTTGCTCCAGGAAGGTACATTCAGTGAGGCTGACACAATTCCGCACGTTGGAATATTGTCAATGTCTTCTTTGAGAAGAAGGTTAGCAAATAGAGTAAGGCCCGGATTATGTCCGAAGAGCACGACACAATGATCATGATCTTTTAATTCTTTTACAATTTGAAGTAATGTGTCTTCATCGGCATGATAAATACGCGGATCGGTTTTTATCTTTTCAAAAGGATATTCCAACACTTTGGCAATGTGCCGACAGGTTTCGATTGCTCTTACCGCAGGGCTTGATAGCAACAGGTTGGGAGTAATTTCTCTCTCCTTCAATCGCTTTGCCATTCGAGGAGCATCCTTTTTGCCACGATCATTTAAAGGTCGGTCACTGTCTTTGAGATCAAGGTTGTCCCAACTCGATTTAGCATGCCTGACGATGATGAGTGTTTTCACGGAAATAGTTTGGCGTACTTAAAAGTAAGCAAACGACTCTTATCTTCGCGTATTGATTATGGAAAATCGCCCCGTCAAGAAACGAGTTAAATATTCGGTCATTTATTATTTTGTCCGGTTTCTGATTTTTGCCTCCAATCTTTTGCCCCGCAAGGTGTGGCTCGCCTTCTGCGGTCTTCTTGGCAGAATCGCTTATTCCTTTGCAACAAAAAACAGGGAACTCAGTATTGCACATCTGGGCCTTGCCTATAGCAAGGAAAAATCATTACGTGAAATTTCCGCGCTTAGCAAAGAGATGTTCACGATGTTGGGTAGAAATGCAGGAGATATATTAAGAGCAAGGGCAGTAAAGACATTGGCTGATTTAGATAAGTTTATTGTTGTTCATGATTATAATAATTTTGAACAGGCCAACGCAAAGGGTAAAGGAGTAATTTTTCTGACGTGCCATCTAGGGGCATTTGATTTGCAAATCACTGTGATGTCTTTGCGAGGACTAAAGCCAAATATAATCGGAACACCCTTGAAGGACGACCGTCTCAATGAATTGTTGTTTGATTATCGCAATGCCTATGGTGCCGTAGCGATAGAGCGAGGTAAAGACACGCTACGATTGATTAAAGCACTTAAGCGCGGAGGCGCTATAGCTATTCTCATCGATCAGGACACGCGGGTGAAGAGCAGGTTTGTTGATTTTTTTGGAATGCAAGCTGCCACTCCGGTAGGTGCGGCCATCTTAGCTATGAAAACAGGTGCGGCTGTAGTGCCCACTTATATTTATTTAGGTGAGGATAATCTCCAGCACATGCATATCCTTCCGGAGATTCCATTGGTACTCAGTGGAGACGATGAAGAAGATATGATCACAAACACGCAAAACTATACGCGCTTCATTGAAGAACAAGTGCGGAAGCACCCCGAGCAATGGGTGTGGATGCACGAACGATGGAAGACGAGACCAGGGGAGGAGATAGTATAATCGTTGATCGTTCTTCGTTGGTGGATAAATGAACGACAAGTTCACTTCTTGAAAATAAATAAACCGCCAGCACAAGGAAAAAGAATCCAATAATGTGATTGACGCGTAACGTTTCTGTTTTGAAAAAGACAAGCGAAAAGACAACAAATACAGTTAAGGTAACTACTTCTTGAATTACTTTTAGCTCAACTAAAGAAAAAGGACCTCCATAACTCTTAAATCCAATTCGGTTGGCGGGGACCTGAAGTATATATTCAAAAAGTGCAATACCCCAACTGATAAGAATGATGCTTATTAATCCCAGATTCTGACTCCAACTCATTTCCTTAAACTTCAAATGTCCATACCAGGCAAAGGTCATGAAGGTGTTGGACAATGCAAGCAAGACTATTGTATAGAAAGCTTTCATAATTGAAGTAAGAAGTAAGATGTAATACTTCTTAACTCTTTATACTTATGTCTAACTACCTACTATTTTACTAATTTTTTATACTTAATCCGGTGGGGTTGATCATCGCCAAGACGTTTGCGTTTGTTTTCCTCATAGTCACTGAAGCCACCTTCAAACCAAAATACCTGGGAGTCACCTTCAAAAGCAAGAATGTGCGTGCAAACCCTGTCCAGGAACCAACGATCGTGAGAGATGATAACAGCACAGCCACCGAAGTTCTCCAAAGCTTCTTCTAATGCACGTAGTGTATTAATATCAAGATCGTTCGTAGGTTCATCCAATAACAACAAGTTGCCGCCTTGTTTTAGCGCAATGGCAAGGTGAGCACGGTTGCGCATACCTCCCGAAAGTTCTTTTACTTTCTTTTGCTGATCGGTGCCACTGAAGTTGAACTTGCTTACATAGGCGCGCGAGTTCATTTCTTTTCCTCCAATCAGAATCAAATCATTGCCTCCGGTAATGGCCTGAAACACGCTATCGTCCGGTTTTAGATCATCATGCTCTTGATCAACATAAGCGATGTGAACTGTTTCGCCAACCGAAAATGTTCCAGCATCCGGTTTTTCTTTTCCGGTAATCATCTTAAAGAGGGTAGTCTTTCCGGCACCGTTTGGCCCAATGATTCCAACAATACCTGCCGGTGGAAGTGAAAATGTTAAATTTTCGTACAACAGTTTATCACCATAAGCTTTTGATACTCCATTCGCTTCAATTACTTTATTTCCGAGACGCGGACCCGGAGGAATGAACAATTCCAGTTTTTCTTCTTTCTCTCTCGTTTCCTGACTTAGTAATTTTTCATAAGCTCCCAAACGCGCTTTTCCTTTTGCCTGCCTTCCTTTTGGATTCATGCGCACCCATTCCAATTCACGCACCAACGCTTTCTGACGTTTTGATTCTGTCTTTTCCTCTTGTACAAGGCGCTTCTGCTTTTGATCCAACCAGGAGGAATAGTTTCCTTTCCAGGGAATTCCTTCACCTCGGTCAAGTTCAAGGATCCAGCCGGCCACATTATCCAAAAAGTAACGATCGTGTGTTACCGCAATGACAGTGCCTTTATACTGTTTAAGATGTTGCTCCAGCCAATACACAGACTCTGCATCCAGGTGGTTGGTTGGTTCATCTAACAATAAAACATCGGGCTCTTGTAACAGCAATCTACAAAGCGCTACTCTTCTCTTTTCGCCACCGGATAGAAATTCAATCTTTGCATCAGAAGGAGGGCAACGCAAGGCGTCCATGGCACGATCAAGCTTATTGTCAAGTTCCCAGGCCCCAATGGCATCTAATTTTTCCTGAATGACACCTTGTTTGGTGATCAACTTGTCCATCGCATCCGGATTGTCCATCAGTGCAGGATCGCCAAATTTTTCATTGATCTCTTCAAACTCTTTTAACAGAGCAACTGTCTCCTTAACGCCCTCCTCAACAATTTCCCGCACGGTTTTATTTTTATCCAGTTGCGGCTCTTGTTCCAGAAGACCCACTGTAAAACTTAGGTCGGAGACAACTTCACCTTGAAATTCTTTATCAATGCCGGCAATAATTCTTAATAAGGATGACTTACCGGAGCCATTTAATCCGAGTACTCCTATTTTGGCTCCGTAGAAGAAGGAGAGGTAAATATTTTTAAGGACTTGTTTTTGAGGAGGGTAAATCTTGTTTACACCTGTCATTGAGAAAATTATTTTTTCGTCAGCCATGGGATGCTTTTGTTCGAATTAGCCGCAAATATGGGTTTTTTAGTCGATAGTCCATAGCTAACAGGTAATCGACCGGTGAGGTTACTTTTATAAGTTTTCGGCTATCGAGTGCCAACTATTGACAATGGCCTAATTAATTCTATTTTTGCGAGAAATTTAAAAGGGAGAAAAGACTATGTATTGGACACTCGAATTAGCCTCCTATTTGGAAGATGCCCCTTGGCCCGCAACGAAAGATGAATTGATAGACTTCTCTATCCGTTCAGGAGCTCCTTTGGAAGTAGTTGAAAACCTTCAGGAGTTAGAAGATGATGGCCAGCCTTATGAAAGCATTGAGGAAATTTGGCCTGATTATCCCACGAAGGAGGACTTCTTTTTCAACGAAGACGAATATTAATTGATTCATTGATTTGATGATTTGGAGATGCCCTACTCGTGTGGGGCATTTTTGTGTTATACTTATTCGCTGAACAAAATACAGGATTGTCGTTTCGACTGGAGGGAGAAATCTTACTATGGTGTGTGATCATTTCTATTGAAGGAAGGATTTCTCCCAATTTCATGACCGCATTGAACGCAAGGCAGAACGCTCGAAAAGACTAAAAATGCAATATGTTGAATAAATCCGAACTTAGAATATTATCAACTATTACTTACCGTATACCGCTTAGTCTTACGGTTTTAAATTTTGAATTTTAAATCTAGAATTCAGCAAAGCTTCGGCAACAATCAAATCCTCTGCCGTTGTTACTTTTATATTCTCATAGCTTCCTTCAAAAAGTGAGATGAGGTGCCCCGCTCGTTCAGCCACACTGGCATCATCCGTTAGGGAGGGATCTTCCTTTATCAGGTACGCTTTTTTGATTAGCTGAAGATTAAACGTTTGTGGTGTTTGAATCATTCGAAAACGAGAGCGATCTACGGCTTTGGTATTATCCTGATCGGTCATCCGAATAGACTCTTTTAAACGAACAGCCGCTACAGCACATTGATGAATGGCGGCAAGTCGGAAAGAAGCGCCAATGATATCTTCACTGACTAAAGGACGCACACCATCATGAATTGCAACCAATCCTTCACCGGCCATTTGATCCAAACCATTCCTTACCGATTGAAAGCGAGTCTCCCCGCCTTTTTGCAGGAGCAGAGGTTTATTAAAATTAAATTTTTTACAAATCTCATCCCAAATACCGAAATCATCTTCTGGCAATACTAACACAATAGAGACTTTCTCTGAATAGCGATAGAAGGCTTCCACCGTGTGAAGCAAGATGGGCTTCCTATTAATTTCAATGAATTGCTTAGGCAAGCTCCTTTTAATCCGCGTGCCTTTGCCTCCGGCTACTATGAGTGCATATTCTTTCATCCTTGACTTTCTTCGTTCATGCTCTTGGTAAAGTTAGAAAAAACGACCATAAGCGTTACTTTTGATAGTGATTAACAATTAGTCTATGGCTTACTTGCGAATTTTTCTCCTTGCCTTTAATGTGGCGATCGTTACGTACCTGATTTATCGCATGCTTCAAATCTATCGTTCTAATGATCTTCAGAAGGGCTGGAAGATTGGTATTGGTATATTCCTGTTGTTGGTCCCCATGACTATGTTAATAGGTATTATAAGGCCTTCGCCTGTATATTTACTTTTATTTCCTGTGGCTATTTCACTTCACCTTTACCTCATTCGCAACTCTTGAAATAAAAATGCCCGATGATTTACCGGGCATTTTTTGTAAGGTCAAATTTTAGGGCATCTATAAAAACTTGTCACGTTGAGTTTATCGAAACGTAAATCACTCAACTTGAAGTCGAGAAAGACTTCGGCATGCTCAGTCTGACATTCTTCATAGGTTTTTAGAGGTGCCCTTCATTTAAACGATAAGCATCGCATCACCATAGGTGAGGAACTTGTATTTTTCTTTCTTAGCTGTTTCGTATGCCTTCATTACCAAATCAAATCCGCCAAATGCGCATGCCATCATAAGAAGTGTAGACTCAGGTTGATGGAAGTTGGTAACCATTGCGCTGCAAATCTTGAACTCGTAGGGTGGGAAGATAAATTTATCGGTCCAACCCTCGCGTTCTTTTAAACGGTTGGTCGCGGAGACTGCCGACTCCAGGGCCCTCATGGAAGTGGTACCAATGGCACACACCCTATTCTTGTTGTCAAGTGCTTGGTTAACTAATTTCACAGCGGGTGTTCCAACAACGAAATTTTCAGAATCCATCTTGTGCTTTGTCAGGTCTTCCACATCCACAGCACGGAAGGTTCCAAGTCCAATATGTAACGTCACAAACGTTAAATCAACACCTTTAATCTGCAAGCGTTTCATCAATTGTTTAGTGAAGTGCATTCCTGCGGTAGGTGCCGAAACAGCTCCTTTATTTTTGGCAAAAATCGTTTGAAAGCGCTCTTTATCTGCAGGCTCTACCTTTCTCTTGATGTATTTGGGAAGTGGTGTCTCGCCTAAGGATTCAACGATCTTACTAAACGCATCGCCATCGCCATCAAAAAGGAAACGAATCGTGCGCCCGCGTGAAGTAGTGTTATCAATGACTTCAGCAACCAGATCACCCTCTCCGAAATAAAGCTTATTACCAACCCGAATCTTACGTGCAGGGTCAACCAATACATCCCAAAGATGCATTTCTGCATTTAGTTCGCGCAGCAAGAAGACTTCTATTTTAGCCCCTGTTTTTTCTTTGCGCCCGTATAGACGTGCAGGGAAAACCATGGTATCATTTCCCACCATCACATCGCCTTCATCAAAATAGTTTACGATGTCTTTAAATACCTTATGCTCGATTTTGCCGGTGTTTCTGTGCACCACCATCATGCGGGCATCGTCACGGTTTTCAGCAGGATGGGAAGCAATTAAATTGTTGGGGAGGTCGAACTTAAATTCAGATAACTTCATAGGTAACTTACGGGTTTCCTCTAGGGATTTTATTAAGCCTGCAAAAATAGGGAAAACACATCAAAATGCAATTTTTGGAAGATTCCGGAAATGGAGGCTGCCTTTTTGTTTGATTCCGTAACAAATCATCATTTTTACCGTCCAGGAACTAAACTTAGCTTGTTACATGATTTTCGTAACCTTGGCCTTCAAAAACTTGTTTAACCCCTGATGTTAGTATTACGACTTATCGGTGAAAGTTTACTTTTTGCCTGGAAGGCTCTGAAATCTAATTTGTTGCGCACCATACTTTCACTGCTGGGCGTTACCATTGGAATTTTTGCCATTATTGCCGTGCTTACCTTGGTTGATTCATTAGAAAAGAACATCAAAGACAGTCTCAATTTTTTGGGGACAGGTGTTATTTATGTTCAGAAGTGGCCCTTCGTTCCCGAGACAGACGGAGTTTTTCGTTGGTGGGAATATTTTCGCAGACCGAATCCGAAGTATACCGATTTCAAATTTTTGGAAGCTAATCTTAAAAACAATTCTTCAATAAGCATTGTAGCGGGAAGAGGTAATATGACCATCCGAAGGAATGGAAACAATATTGGACAGATTGGATTACGAGGGGCAGGATCGGGCTATGATAAAGTAAATGAGTTTAACCTTGAGGTAGGAAGATATTTTACAGATCAGGAGATTGACGGTGGCCGGGATGTGGTGGTGGTAGGCTATGAGGTGGGCAAAGCGCTGTTTCCTAATGATGAGTATCCGGTAGGTGAAGAAGTGAAAATTAAGAATCTTAAATATAGAGTGATTGGTGTTCTGCGAAAGGAAGGTCAAAGCATTATCGGAACACCAACGAATGATTATACCGTTCTGATTCCTTATGCTTCCTTCCGAAAGATGTACCAGACGGGCACAGGTGTTCCAAACGAAGTGGGGTCTAGTATTTTAATTAAAGGGAATAGCGAGACCGATGTCGGCCTGGTCGAATTGGAAAATGAAGTAAGGGGCTACATGCGAAGCAGAAGAGGACTAAGACCCAATGAGAAGGATAATTTTGCCATGAACCGTCCGGAGGCGATTGCTAATATTATAGGTGATCTTTTTGATGTGGTCGGATTAGCAGGTTGGGTAATCGGTGGCTTTTCAATTCTTGTCGGGGGTTTTGGTATTGCCAATATCATGTTCGTGTCTGTAAAAGAGCGAACGAGTATTATTGGTTTACAAAAATCATTGGGTGCAAAAAATTACTTCATTCTTTTTCAATTTCTGTTTGAAGCGATGTTCCTT
>JANNRV010000022.1:0-37144 GCA_031401775.1 Bacteroidia bacterium
CTACAGTTTCATCGCAAGCTATCGGAGAAGTTTGGATGCGAAGTGTATTTGAAGCGCGAAGATTTGCAAGTGGTGCGGTCCTATAAAATTCGTGGAGCTTATAATTTGATTCAAAGTTTAGGTGAAGAGCAAAGGAATCAAGGGGTGGTGTGTGCCAGTGCGGGAAATCATGCGCAAGGTGTTGCCTTCTCCTGCAAACTGCTTAACATTAAAGGAGTCATCTACATGCCTGTCATTACACCCAAGCAAAAAATCAATCAGGTGAAAATGTTTGGCGGCAGCAACATTGAGGTTGTATTGATAGGTGATACATTTGATGAATGTCAGATCCATGCGCTGGAATTTACAAGTCAAAATAATGGTGTATTTATTCCACCGTTCGATCATGAAAAAGTAATTGAGGGACAAGGAACTGTCGCGAAAGAAATTTTAGAAGAACAATCAAATATCGATTATGTTTTCGTTCCCGTAGGTGGTGGAGGCTTATCGGCTGGTATGGGAAGTTACTTCGCTACCTATGCGCCTCAAATAAAAATGATTGGGGTAGAGCCACAAGGTGCTCCCTCAATGAAAGAAGCATTGAAAGCAGGCAAGCCAGTGATCTTAGATTCCATTCAACGTTTTGTTGATGGCGCCTCCGTAAAAAAAGTAGGAGACAAGACATTTGAAATTTGTAAGGATGCATTGGCCGACATGCTACTGGTGCCAGAAGGCAAGGTGAGTTCCACCATTCTGCAGTTATATAATGAAGATGCTATTGTTGCTGAGCCTGCGGGGGCTTTGTCCATCGCAGTTTTGGATCAGTATGCAGAACAAATTAAAGGCAAAAAGGTAGTCTGTATTTTGAGTGGTGGCAACAATGACATCGATCGGATGCAGGAGATTAAGGAACGCTCACTGTTATACGAAGGCCTTAAACATTACTTTATTGTCCGCTTCGCTCAACGACCCGGTGCGCTTAAAGAATTTGTAAATCATATCCTTGGGCCGAATGATGATATTGTTCGCTTTGAGTTTATTCAAAAACATAATAAAGAGACAGGGCCTGCTCTTATCGGAATTGAAGTTAAGTCCAAAGAAGATTTTGACTTTCTGATCAAGAGAATGAACGACCATAAACTGAACTATACACTCGTCAATCAAAACGAGAATCTGTTTGAGTATTTAGTGTAAGCTATTTTCAAACTAACACTTGTAAGCAGATCCAAATATTTCCAATCTAAAAGTCATCGAAGAACTTAAAAATTATCATCTTCGTAACAGTAGGAAAACTAACTAAGCGCCCTGTCAAAACTCATCGTTCTGACAGGGCGATTTCGTTTTTCAAGGAGCTGTCCAAACTAACGCTTGTTGCAGAAAAGGATTTTAACGTACCAAATGAAGCCCACAACAATTTTTGAAAAAATCTGGGATGCGCACGTTGTAAAACGAGCAGAAGGCTACCCCGATGCACTTTTTATTGACCGTCATTTTATCCACGAAGTAACAAGTCCTCAGGCGTTTGATGGACTTAAGAACCGGGGCATAGGAGTATTCAATACCTCACGTACCACAGCAACGGCAGATCACAACGTTCCCACCAAAGATCAGCACCTGCCCATCAAAGAAGTTTTGTCAAGGCACCAGGTAGAGACACTGAGAAAAAACTGTAAGGATTTTGGTATCGAGCTTTATGATTTGGGCCATCCTTATCAGGGAATTGTGCACATCATTGGACCCGAGTTGGGTCTAACCTTGCCCGGAATGACGATCGTATGTGGCGACAGTCATACTTCCACCCACGGTGCCTTCGGAAACATCGCGTTTGGGATTGGCACCAGCGAAGTAGAACAAGTATTGGCAACGCAATGCATATTACAATACAAGCCCAAGACGATGAAAATCGAAATCAATGGGGTATTGGGAAACGGTGTGGTCAGCAAGGATATTATTCTTTATATCATTTCAAAAATATCAGCCAGTGGAGCCACTGGTTTTTTTGTGGAGTATGCAGGAGATACCATTCGCAATCTATCAATGGAAGCTCGTATGACCATCTGTAATATGAGCATTGAAATGGGAGCACGAGGAGGATTGATCGCTCCTGATGAAACAACTTTCAACTACATAAAAAATTATTCCCCCTCCGGAGGCCAGGGGGCCGGAAGAAAATTTGCTCCACAGGGAGAAGCCTTTGATAAAAAAGTTATTGAGTGGCAAAAATTAAAAACAGATGAAGGGGCAACCTACGATGAGGTCTTAAAGTTTGATGCGGCTGACATTGCTCCCATGATCACTTACGGAACCAATCCGGGCATGGGCATGCGTGTGACCGATAGGATTCCTACACTCGAAGAACTAAAAGATTTGAACGAGCAACATTCTTTTAGCAAATCACTGGCGTACATGGGGCTTGAGCCCGGCTCACAATTATTGGGTAAATCGGTAGACTACGTTTTCATTGGCAGTTGCACCAATGCCCGTATCGAGGACTTACGACTGGTAGCAGCAATGGTGAAAGGAAAAAAGAAAGCATCGAATGTTGAAGTGTGGGTCATACCGGGTTCCAAGCAAGTAGAAGAACAAGCCAGGAAAGAAGGATTGGATAAAATCTTTGAAGCCGCTGGTTTTGAACTGCGGAGTCCTGGCTGCTCCGCTTGTCTTGGTATGAATGAAGACAAAGTGCCTGCCGGTAAATATTGCATCTCTACCTCCAATAGAAATTTTGAAGGAAGACAAGGTCCCAAATCCAGAACCTTCTTGGCAAGCCCATTGAGCGCAGCCGCGGCAGCCATTACCGGACGCGTAACTGATGTGAGGGAACTAGTGTAATCGTTAATCGTTTTTGGTTGTTCGTTAATCGCGAACAACGAACAGCGATCAACTAACAACGAAAAGAAATGAGTAAAGAAAAATTTATCACATTAAAATCAAGAGCAATACCTCTTTCAATGGAAAACATCGATACCGATCAGATCATTCCTGCCCGGTTTCTAAAAGCAACCACACGGGAAGGATTTGGCGAAAATCTTTTTTGTGATTGGCGATACAACCTCATCCCCAACCCTTCTCCAGAAGAGAAGGGAGTAAAGTCCATTAACAAAGACTTTATTCTGAATGATCCTACCTATTCAGGGAAAATACTTGTAGCAGGAAAAAATTTTGGTTGTGGTAGCAGCCGTGAACATGCTGCCTGGGCTATCTATGATTTTGGTTTCCGGGTAGTGATTTCAAGTTTTTTTGCGGACATCTTTAAAAACAATGCGTTGAATAATGGTTTGCTTCCAGTGGTGGTGTCTGATTCTTATTTGAAAAAATTACTCGATAGTATTCAGCAAAATCCTAAAACAGAAATCACGGTGGATTTGATTAAGCAGGTTGTCAACCTGAATGGGGAGGAAGAGCGTTTTGATATTAATCTTTATAAGAAAACATGCATGATCAATGGCTATGATGACATTGACTATCTATTGAGCTTGAATAAAGAAATCAGAGAGTTTGATTTAGCACACGCATGAAAAAGAGAATTATTATCCTTCCCGGAGATGGAATTGGTAAAGAAGTAACCAAAGAAGGGAAGAAAGTCATTGAGCAGATTGCTGATGCATATGGGCATACTTTTGAATTTGATGAAGCCCTCATCGGACACGAAGCCATTGAAGCTACCGGCAATCCGTTGCCGGATGAAACGCTTCGTAAATTAAAAAACTGCGATGCCATTCTCTTTGGCGCGGTCGGTCATCCCAAGTATGATAATGATCCCAATTTAAAAGTAAGACCAGAGCAAGGGCTGCTTAAAATGCGCAAAGAATTGGGTTTGTATGCTAACCTTCGCCCTATCAAACTTTTTGATGAACTTCTGGAAGCGTCAAGTATCAAAGCAGAAATTCTGAAAGGCTCTGATATTCTTTTCTTTCGTGAGCTGACAGGGGATGTTTACTTCGGAGAGAAAGGAAGAAAAGATAATGGAGACACCGCCTTTGACGTTATGATCTATTCACGCTATGAAGTGGAACGGATTGCGCACAAAGCATTTCAAGCTGCCCGAACGCGAAAAAAGAAAGTTACTTCTGTTGATAAGGCGAACGTATTAGAATCTTCGCGACTCTGGAGAGCGGTAGTTCAGGAAATTGGTAAACTTTATCCAGATGTAGAACTCGAACACATGTTTGTAGATTCTGCAGCGATGAAGCTCATTCAAAACCCAAGAAGTTTTGATGTGGTTCTCACTGGAAATTTATTCGGAGATATTCTTACGGATGAGGCTTCTCAGATAGCAGGGTCGATGGGAATGCTTGCTTCAGCATCCGTGGGAGAAACCGTTGGAGTTTATGAGCCAATTCATGGAAGTGCCCACGACATAACGGGTAAGGGAATTGCTAATCCGCTCGCCTCCATTTTATCTGCGGCTTTATTGCTGGATATTTCCTTCGGACTTAAAGAAGAAGCAGAGACCATTATCAAAGCCGTAGAGCGTGTTTTAAAGGCAGGTTATCGCACCACAGATATTGCAGATGCGAAAACACCTGCCGATAAAATCTTAACTACGAGTGCGATGGGGAATCAAATTGCAGTAGAGCTTAAAAAGGTTGCCGGTTATAAGTTACAGGAAACCCATGGCCGTTAACGGAAAATAAATACGATATTTTATAAACTAAAAGGTTATGACTAATAAGATTCAGATTTTCGACACCACTCTTCGCGATGGAGAGCAGGTACCTGGCTGTCAGTTGAAGACAGAAGAGAAAATAATCTTAGCCAGAGAACTGGAGGCATTGGGTGTAGACGTTATTGAAGCGGGTTTCCCCATTTCCAGCCCTGGTGATTTTCTTTCTGTTGTTCAAATTTCCAAAGCAATCTATAATCCGGTGGTATGCGCACTTACACGTGCTAAAAAAGATGACATCGATGTAGCTGCAGAAGCTTTGCACCATGCCAAGCGTGGACGGATACATACTGGAATTGGCTCCTCGGATGTCCACATCAAACATAAATTCAAAAGTTCAAGAGAGCAGGTTTTGGAGCAAGCGGTATGGGCCGTACAATATGCGAAAACCAAAGGATACGAAGTTGAATTCTATGCCGAAGATGCGGGCAGAGCCGACTTAGCTTTTTTGGCACAAATGACTCAGGCCGTTATTGGTGCAGGTGCTGATGTGGTAAATATTCCTGATACTACCGGATATTGTTTGCCCCATCTTTACGGCAAACGGATTCAATACCTCTTTGAGAACGTTGACAATATTGACAAAGCGATTATCTCAGTTCATTGTCACAACGATTTAGGATTGGCTACCGCCAATACCATTGCCGGTGTAATCAATGGTGCACGACAAATTGAAGTAACGATGAATGGCATTGGAGAACGGGCAGGAAATACTTCGTTAGAAGAAGTGGCCATGATTTTCCAAGTCCATAAAGATCTTGGATTTGAAACGGGTATTAAATCAGATAAACTATACAATCTAAGTAAGTTAGTTTCTGGAATGATGCGCATGCCAGTGCAATCGAATAAGGCAGTCGTTGGAGCAAATGCATTCGCTCATTCATCCGGAATTCATCAGGATGGGTTTTTGAAACATGCTGAGAATTACGAAATCATGAATCCTTCTGATGTCGGAGTTCCTTCCTCTTCTATCGTATTAACAGCACGAAGTGGCAGGGCCGCGCTGAAACATCGTGCCGAATTACTAGGTTATCGCTTCGAGGGTGAAGAACTCAACACGCTCTATGAAAACTTTTTGATCGTTGCCGATGAAAAGAAAATGGTGGGAGACGAAGAATTAATGACCTTAATCGCAAATCTTCCCATTCTGGCGAAATAGCACTCTACTAAATTTGAATTATTTTAAGGAGATTGCCACCTTATAATTCAAATCATCTATGAAATCTGTTTGCGCAATCATCTTTTTTCTGGCTGCGTATTCCTATTCGGCTGCGACCCTTGCCACTACACTGAAAGGATACGTATTTGTCGACAAAAATAACAATGGCACCCGTGACAAAGGAGAAGTCGGAGTAAAAGATGTGATGCTCTCGGATCAAATCACGACCACAAAAACTAATGCAGATGGATTTTATCAGCTCGAGAGCACAGCAAGTTTCGGATATTTTTTCATAAGTCAGCCTAATGGTTACGTGGTGAAAGGCTCTTACTGGAGGCCAATCCCCAAAGACGCTGTAGAACTTACCGTTGATTTTGCGCTCGTTCCTTCACCTGTCGGGAAAGGATTTTCCTTCATTCATGCGTCAGATACGCACATCAGTTTACCCTCCGTGGCAAGAATGCAAAAACTCAAGCATCTCACGGATTCACTCAAGCCCGCCTTTGTTTTGATTACGGGCGATTTGATTAAAGATGCGCTTCGGGTTTCTGAAAAAGAAGCCACTTCACTTTATGAATTGTACCTCGCAGAGATCGCCAAATTCTCCGTGCCTGTTTATAGTATTCCCGGTAATCACGAAATTTTTGGGATTGAACGACACAAATCATTAGTCAGTGAAACTCATCCGCTCTACGGAAAAAAAATGTTCCGTAGCTACCTCGGTCCCGATTATTACTCCTTTAATTATGGAGGAGTTCATTTTGTGGGACTGAATTCCGTGGATTATTACGATCTGTGGTATTATGGTCATGTGGATTCTACCCAATTGAAATGGTTGTCAAAAGACATTTCTACCCTTACTAAGGATAGTCCGATTATTACATTCAATCACATCCCGCTTTATTCAGGAGGAATAAGTCTTGATGGATTTCACGAGGAGGAACCGGGCAGTACTCTCATCAACATTGAGGGAAAAAAATATTATCGCCATATTGTCTCCAATGCAAATGAAGTGATTACCACATTGAAAAATAATTCTTATCCCCTGGCGTTAGGTGGTCATCATCATTTCTCTCAGCAATTTACGTATGATGCAATTGGTCAACGAACCCGGTTTCACCAGACAGCCGCTATCATCGCACCATCAAAAGGTGGAGACTTGACTCTGCCATCGGGGATAACTTTATATACTGTGGAGAATGGAAAGATCAATGATGGCAAATTTATCCCTATTCGATAGATCAATTCATAACGCCTTGAAAATTACTTTTCAATTTCTGATCTTAGTTTGCCTTTTGGCTTGGGTGAGTTGTTCTCCAAAGAAAAAAGAATCAGCAGTAACTGCAGATCTGATCCCCTACACTGTCGTCAAAGCTTTTCCGCATGACCCCACTTCATTCATTCAAGGATTGACTATTCACCAGGGAAGACTTTTTGAAAGTACGGGTCAGGATAATTCCTGGATTAGCGAAGTAGATATTGCCACCGGGAAGCATGACAAAAAAATAATTCTCGACAAAAAATACTTTGGAGAAGGCATCTGCATCCTTAATAGCAAACTCTATCAACTGACCTGGCAAAACCATATCGGCTTTGTCTATGACCTAAAGACATTTAACAAACTGAGCGAATTCAAGTATAGCCACGAGGGCTGGGGTATAACCCACAACGGAAAAAATCTTATTGTGAGTGATGGCACTGATAAACTCCATTTTCTGGACACGCTAACGTTGAAAGAAATATTAACACTTACCGTAAAGGATGAACAGGCCGATATCGATAATCTCAACGAGCTCGAATACATCGAAGGATACGTTTTTGCCAACCAGTGGCAGACTAATTATATTTTAAAAATTGATCCAAATTCAGGAAAGGTAGTTGGCAGAATGGAAATGTCACCCCTATCCGAAAGAATGAATTTATTGAATCCCTCCGCAGATGTGCTGAATGGAATTGCCTACGAACAAAAGAGTAAAACGCTGTTGGTCACCGGTAAACTCTGGCCGACTTTGTTTGCTATCCGGTTTCAGAAACCTGCTGCACAATAATCCATGGCTTGGCCCATACTTTTCGGGTTGCTTAATGGATCAATTTTGATTGTCCTCAGCGGCATTCATTTCTACTGGGCCCTTGGAGGAATGGCGGGGATAGAAAGCACCTTGCCCACTAACCTTGAACGGAAACGAATGCTGAATCCAAAAAAAATGGACTCCGCGTTGGTTGCTGTCTTTCTTTTGATCTTCGCTCTATTGTTCTTCCGCAAAGCAGGAACACTTAACTTCTATCTCCCACCTCTTATTGGTCGTTTTGGCACAAGTGTCATCTCATTTACCTTCCTGTTCCGCGCGATGGGAGATTTCCGCTATGTTGGCTTTAGTAAAAAAATTAAGTCCACTCCTTTTGCGGAACTTGATACAAAATATTTCTCTCCGCTGTGCCTCCTTCTAGGCATCAATGGTATTCTCTTGGAAATTCTCACATAAGCATCAAAGGCTCTTCCATAAATAGAGCGTGGCATACGCTTCCCAACCCTTATACTTCTTAAAAATTCTCCTTACCTGATCCAGCGTGGGTTTAGCTTTCATCTTTTTTAAATTCTTTATCGCATTATGAACTCCGGCATCCTCCAGGGGAAAAGCATCCGAGTAGCGAAAGGTTTTCATCAAGGCATAGTTGGCTGTCCAATTACCTACGCCTTTGATTTTAATGAGATGCTCCTTGGCACTTTGCAAACTGAGCCCTTTCAGTTGCTCCTTAGAAATCTCTTCCTTCAAAAACGCTTCGGCAATGCCAATGGTATATTTTGCCTTCTGTCGTGAAAATTGAAGAGCAAGCAATGCCTCCATGCTTATTTTTGAAACGACTTCTGGAGAGGGGAAGATATAATAGGCAGTCCCATTCAATTCAATCTTCTCACCATACTTTTCTACAAAGCGTTGCTTAAGTGTATAAGCGAATTGCAAATTGATTTGTTGTCCCAGTACAGCCCACACCAGTGATTCAAACAAATCCGGTTGACCGACAATCCGATAACCATGATATTTTATCACAAGATCCTTTAAAAGTGGATCCTTTTTTGCCATCTCATAAAAAGGTGTTAAGTCAGTTTCATGGTCAAACCATTCCCTGATATAGTTTGCCACTTTCTCTTTTTGAATTGTACCCAGCTTTCCATTGAGAAATCTTACACTTAAGTTACTCTTCTCCAATTCAATAGAACATAGAATGATGAGGCCTTCAATTTTTAATGCTTTGAATACTTTATCTCCTTCCACACGATGAAGCAATTCCCGGGGAGAACGCAGCAAAAAAGAAACAGCCAAGTCAAAGCTAAATTGCTCCGGCAACGGGATCAGCATAGACGTCATTTGTAAAGGCAGCTTGAATTGTCGGATTTAACAAAATAAGACTTATAGTTCTTTGCCTTTGGGTCGGTACAACCTTTCAAGTTAAGCAGTTCCACTTTTCTGAATTCGATAGGATGGCTCTCGGCTTGTAAGGCAATGTATCCTTCTCGTAATGGAGTGCCCTCCATTTGAATCCATTGCAATGAATCTAAAATTCCGGCAGCTTTCCATCCATAAGTCTTATTGACAAAGCCACCACCAATTCGAGGCTGCTCATAGGTCAAGACAGTATCTCCTTCGATCAGTTGATAAATGATTGAATCTCCCAATACAATTGCCTCTGCACTCACCCACCGGTCTGCATCATAACTTTCTGATTGGGAATCGATGCAATGATTTTCTTGCAACACACCCTTTTGGGTAACCAATGTCCCGGGAGTGCATAAATTTCCAGTATGCCTCGGGGAAACGGAATCACTTGCCAGAAATTGCATCTCCAAAGAAACAGGAAAGGATTGCGTTTTGGGCAGTGAACTTGCCGACTGAGAATGTAACATCACTCCGCAATTAAGGTAAGCATAGTCGGGGCCACCTTCCAGTTGATGCCCTGTAAATCGATATTCAATCTTTACCCTATAATAGGAAAAGGATTCTTTATAATAGAGATGGCCAAAGTCATCAGTAAATTTTTGGTATTTGCTATAATCTACCTTTAAAATACTATCCTTCACATAAAAAGTGTCGTTGAAATTATCATTCAGGTCATGACCCGCAATTTTAATATCCCATCCTGTCAAGTCCTTCTTATTAAACAATGGAAGCCACTCCTCCTTTCGGGGATCGGCAGGTTTGGCACAGGAAAGTAGGGTCATTACGATCAATAAAAGATAATTTCCGGGAGTCTTCATTTCCTTTTTTCTTGAAAGGTAACAGGATAAAAGTTTTCCATCACATCGAAACCGCAAGTTTCAGGTTGCCCCATTTGATTCTCAATTTTTTCTTTGTAAAAAATCAAACTATGAATGTTATGGCAATCAATTGGCCCTCTATTACCACTTCTCTGAATGAACGTGGCTATGCATCAATCCCCAGGTTTTTGCTTAACGAAGATTGTGATGCCCTGGCTGGAATGTATAAAGATCCTCTGCTTTACAGAAATACAATCAATATGGAGCGCTATCGCTTTGGTAAAGGAGAGTATAAATATTTCAAGTATCCATTGCCCTCCATGATTCAAACGCTACGGGAAGAGCTTTATTCACCATTCGCTGCCATTGCCAATGATTGGATGCAACAACTCTCAATTGAAACCCGGTTTCCAATGAAGCATAAAGATTTATTGGAAAAGTGTAAAGATCATGATCAACTAAGGCCTACTCCCCTGATACTTCATTACACAACAGGTGGGTACAACACCCTCCATCAGGATTTGTATGGAGAGGTTTACTTTCCATTTCAAGTTCTTTTAATGCTATCTCAAAAAGGAACTGACTATGAGGGAGGAGAATTTGTATTAACCGAGCAAGTACCGAGAGCTCAATCGAAGGCTACTGTACTGACTCCCAACCAAGGCGATGCAATAATTTTTACTACTAACTTCCGCCCTGTAAAAGGAAGCAGAGGTTACTATCGGGCCAACATGAAGCATGGGATAAGTGAAGTAAAGTCGGGAGAACGTTTTGCCTTGGGTATCATCTTTCATGACGCTACGTAATTTGATTAATCCATTTAAAGTTTTAAAATGATCGGACACCAGGATTTGAATCAACTAGATCTGCATAAGCATCTTAAGAATAAATTGATACTCCTTGCAGGAAATAGAAAATTAAAAATTTATGGTACCCTTCAATGCACTTCCGGAAAACGGATGAAAAAAGAGAATCGCGTATTTTTTAAAAACGAAGTAGAAGCCTTAAACCTTGGCTTCCGCCCTTGTGGCCATTGTCTTCGCAATAAATTCATTAAATGGAAAGCCAATTGATTACTTGCTGGTAACCTACTTTAAATCGACCCCTTTATGACCCAAGGCGGATGAAGCTGATCTACGGTAAAGCAGTCAATTATTTGGTATGAGGTTTGCCAATGGTAATTAATAATTTCGATATTACCGGTTCTTAAACCTCACCCATCCATGAAAAAGTTACTCTCTGTATTGGTTGTCTACTTGTTTTTTAGCACAGTTGTCTTTGCTCAAAATCCTACTAAATCAATTCCAAATCCAGGTATAACAGTTTACGAACATGTCAACTTTGGTGGTGCCTTTAAAACAATTTCATCCGATTGGGATGTCAACGCTGCCATAGAATGGAATGATCGTATCAGTTCAATTCGCGTTCCCGAAGGATATAAAATCCAAATTTTTGAAAACATCTATTCCGGGGCTTCTCTGATACTGAGTTCTGACTGGAGTGTAGCGGAAAACAGCCCCCAAGCATTCAATGATATTATCTCTTCGATAAAGATACTCGCGTATCCGGATGTAACAGGAATAACCGTTTATGAACACACCGATTTCGCTGGAAATTCCAAAACAATCAATAAAGATTGGGATTTGAGTCTCTTGAAAGAGTGGAACAAAAAAATAAGTTCCATTCGCGTACCAGCAGGATATCGGATTCAGGTTTTTGAAAATGCTTTCTCTGGTCAATCCAGAATCTTATCGGGAGACTGGAGTGCGGCTGAAGGTAATGCTGCCGCTTTCAATGATGTAATCTCTTCCATAAAAATTCTTTCTCGCCCAACATCCAAAGTCATTGTCAACCCGGTAACATCACCTCCAATAGTGGCTGAAGAAAAAATAACCTCGCCTAATATCGCAATAGAAAAAAATGTATCTAGCAGCAGCAGATCCAAATGGTCTTCAACCAATGACCCACGCGGTGCCATTGATGGAATAAAGAACGGAACCTATGGGTTCCATACAGATCTGGAAGAAAACCCCTGGCTACAGATTGATCTGGGTTCGGTAATGTCTCTTGAAAAGGTTTTGTTGTTTAATCGTCAGGATAGTAATCCCGAACGATCGCGTACCGTTCAGGTAATCGTTTCTACGGATGGACTCATCTTTGAAACTGTCTACGATCGAAACGGAATTCCTTTTGGAGGCATTAAAGATGGAAAGCCGCTTTCTGTGTTCTTAAATAATATCCTGGCAAGGTTTGTCCGCTTTCAACTTAACGATGAGAATTATTTCCATTTGGACGAGGTGGAAATTTATGGATCTCCATTCGTCAGCGCCCCGCTTGAGAAGGTTGCCGAAGTTGCTCCCGTAGTTGTTCCGGCCATCCTTGATCCATTTGCCCCACTGCCTCCTGTAGATTTACCTAATATTCCTGATGGACCTCTTTATATTATTTCCAAAACAAATGGAAAGTATATTGAGCACATCACAATTGAGGGACAAAGAGTATTGAAAATCGCGACTGCTAATGGAACAGAAAGCCAGCAGTGGGAAGTAAAGCCAGCAACCGATGGTTATGTAAATATTATCTCCGTATTTAACGGCAACTATTTGCATCATGATTTTCCACAGCCTAATCTGCTATCCTGGGAGGGACTAGGAGAATCCAATCAGGAATGGAACATCGAGCCTGCAGGGGGAGGCTATTTCACCATCTCTTCACGGATTAGCGGAAAAACAATCTATCAGGATGTTCAAAAATCAGCACTCATGCTGGGAATAAAAAATGGCACAACCAATCAGCTTTTTAAATTCATTCCTGCTGAAAAAATTACTCAACAGGTGATCACTCCTGTTGTGCAAGTGGTTGAAATTATAGAAGTAGCACAAGAGCCCGAAAAAACAGATTATGTCGTGAAGAGCCAGCGCACCTCCTATTCAACCCGTGAAGACATTGTGGTGGAGTATAGTGGCTTTACTGGTCAGAGCGGTGAGTGGATTAATGTTATAGCCAAAGGAAAAGCAGATAACGAATGGGGCAATTTTCAATACACGAGAGGAAATTCGGGTGAACTTAAGTTTGAATGGTTAAACCTTTCACCCGGTGAATATGAAATTCGTGCTTATCAAGGAAGCATGGATTATACAGTGAAGGGAAGATTTTCATTCAGGGTAGAGTAACCCTTTAATTTTTACCGGTAAAAAAATAAAGAGCCCCGTTATGGGCTCTTATATTTTCATAAGGATTAATTATTCAATTTTTTATGTCGCCCAGGTCTTGCCGACTTTCTCTAAAGGAACACATCCCTGAAATGGACCAGGAACCTGATTGTATTGCAGGACTTCAGTCGCTCCTACCTGACTCGTAAAGAAGCCAAGTAAGGTTAGTTCTTTCACTTTCAAAATAAATGGTTTCTCCCCTGTATCGGAAGACCACCATCCCCATGAACCCAAACCTTTAGCATTGGACAACTCTTCATCATGATGCTTCTTGACAAACGCTTTTTGCTCTTCCGGTTCTGACTCTGAAAAGTCATCTCCCAATTCTTTCTTTGCCTTCTCTTCAAATTCACTCAATCCTTTTAGAAAGCTCTCCTGATCCTGTGGTGAATAAACTTCTTTCAACAAACTATCGATAAATCCCGGCACACCAACATCTCTGGCTCCAGGAGTTATTGTTTTTGGAAGAATAATTTCTGTAAGTTCACTAATGACTCGTGCCTGATCTTCGGAAAAGAAAACGGGCTTATAATTTAAATCGGGTTTAGGTGAACATCCATTAAGAATACCCATCAAGGCGGGCCCAGTAACAGCATAGCCCAAAACCAAGGCCGCTCTCTCAATTGCTTCTCTTCTATTCATAGCATGTTGATTGAAATGTTGATCTTATAAATTTCCTTTCTTTAATTGTTTGACAGCATAATCTGCCGCTCTTGCTGTAAGGGCCATATACGTCAATGATGGGTTTTGACAGGCGGATGAAGTCATCGCTGCGCCATCGGTAACAAAAACATTTGGAGCCTCATGCACCTGATTCCACTTATTCAATACCGATGTCTTTGGATCCTTTCCCATCCGGGCAGTGCCCATCTCATGAATACCCAAGCCAATATTGTCTGGGTTGTCGAACATCTTTACATTTTTAAAGCCAGAAGCCTCCAACATTTCAGCGGCCGCCTCTTTCATGTCTTTGCGCATAATCTTTTCATTCTCCTTCCACTCCGCATCCACATTGAGAGTAGGTAATCCGTAAATATCTTTCTTGTCTTTATTTAATGTCACTCTGTTCTCAGAATACGGCAAGCACTCCCCAAAACCGGTGATACCGATCTTCCATTCACCTGGGTTGGTAAGTTCATTTTTCAAATCCTCCCCTATCGACATTTCCGCTACTCCTCGCGACCATCCAAGTCGACTGGCCTCACCCTGATAACCGAATCCTCTGATATAGTCCGTTCTCTTATCGTCTCCCAAATTTCTGAATCGTGGAATATAAATACCATTAGGTCTTCGCCCGATATAATATTTGTCTTCAAATCCGTCTACATCCGCTTCAGCACCGGCACGATACTGATGGTCCATCAGATTTCGACCAAGTTGATCGCTTCCGTTTCCCATTCCATTTGGGAAACGACCGGAAGTAGAGTTCAACAGAATCTGAGTACTGCCCAGTGTCGAGGCATTTAGAAAAATAATAGTGGCGTAAAAATCAACCTCTTCTTTGGTTTCGGCATCGTGCACCTTCACACCAATTGCCTTTCCTTTTGTCTCATCGTAAATAATGGAATGAACAATAGAATAAGGCCGCAGCGTCATGTTACCTGTTTTGGCAGCAGCCGGAAGCGTAGATGCATTGCTGCTAAAGTAAGCACCATAAGGACAACCTCTTCCACATATGTTTCTTGACTGACAAATTCCCCTGCTTGGATCATGGGGCAAAGGTGCGGTAAGATGGGCTACGCGGCCGATTGTTATCTTTCTTCCTTTAAACTTTTCTGAAACCTTATCACGAAAAACTTCTTCAACACAATTCAACTCCATAGGTGGAAGAAATTTACCATCGGGCAATTGAGGTAATCCTTCCGCCCGACCACTTACGCCAATATAAGACTCCACCACATCATACCATGGCGCCAGATCATTATAGCGAATAGGCCAATCAACACCGACACCATCTTTGGCATTTGCCTCAATGTCCATGCTTGACAAACGATAAGTTTGTTTCCCCCACATGATGGACCGTCCTCCCACATGATATCCTCTTATCCAATCAAACGGTTTGATTTCCGTATAGGGATTTTCGGTGTCCTTCACCCACCAATGTTTATTGGCTTGGCCCAGCCAATTAGTTCTGGACTGGACTGGATAAAATTTTAATTCTTCATGAGTAAGTTGACCGGCATTCGGCAGTTGCCAGGGATCTTTTGTCATAGTAGTATAATCCACCACATGTTTCACATCACGACCACGCTCCAGCACCAACGTCTTTAGGCCTTTTTCGGTAAGCTCCTTTGCAGCCCAGCCTCCGCTGATCCCTGTACCGACTACAATAGCATCATACGTGTTCTTCTTTTGAGCATCAATATTTAGATTCATAATTCACGGATTAACAGATATCAACGAATTTAAAGTTAGCATAATGTTCTCCTATTTCATTGCTATTCTTTGGGTTTATCGAGGGTTTTTGAGCAAGAAACGGGTTGAGCAGGTACTTCATTAACAGCACCTTTGATCCAACAAAAACAATAACTTTATGATTGTGTCTGTAGAAACCAACATTAACTACCAGCGCATTGAACAAGCCATTCAATACCTGGAGAAAAATTTTCAACGTCAACCCGAATTGGATGAAGTAGCGGAAAAAGTACATCTTAGCCCGTTTCATTTTCAACGGATTTTTACGGAATGGGCGGGCATTAGCCCCAAACGTTTCTTGCAATTCCTCACAGTCGATTTTCTAAAGGAAAAATTAAAGGAATCAAAAAATCTGGTGGAAGCTGCGGAAGCAGCAGGGCTGTCAAGCCAATCAAGAGTCTATGATTTATTCACGACCCTGGAAGCCGTAACACCTCAGGAATACAAGTTAAGAGGATCGGGGATTCGTATTGAATATGGAATTCATGAAACCCAATTTGGTAATTGTCTGATTGGTGTCACCGATCGTGGAATCTGCTGGCTTTCATTCTTGAGTACAGATGAAGATCCCAGGTTTGAGTTGGAGAGAATGAAAGAGCATTGGAACAATTCCATCTTTCACGAAGACAGAATTCTTACCCGATCATTCATTGACAGAATATTTCACACAACAACGCTTAACTCTCAATCTGAAGGGAAACTTCATCTATTTGTGAAGGGGACCAATTTTCAGGTGAAAGTCTGGGAAGCGCTGTTAAAACTTCCCATGGGTAGTGTACTCACCTATCAAGACATAGCCACATCAATTGAAAATCCAAAAGCAATGCAAGCGGTAGGTTCTGCAATAGGCTCCAATCATATCGCTTATTTGATTCCTTGTCATCGGGTGATTCGTAAAGACGGAATTTTAGGTGAGTATCGCTGGAGCTCTACGCGCAAGAAAAGTATTATTGGTTGGGAGATGGCAAAGGCGAGTGGGTTTTGAAGACAATTTAGAAAAGGGTCTTATATTGAGAGCTTAAAATCTCAATCCCTTGACAACGCTCACTACTCAAACGTCCAGATTCAAAAGAATATTACTACCCGGCATCATTCTTCAATCCGTTCTTATCGGTGGTGGCTATGCAACCGGACGTGAAATTGTAGAATACGGAGGAAAATTTGGTGCCAGCGGATGGATCAGCGGGCTTGCGATCTTTTTTGGATTCTCCCTCATTTCCATTCTCTCTATGGAGGCATGCCGCCAGTGGCAAGTGTATGATTACAAATCGCTGCTAAAAAAGCTAATCGGTAAAGGATGGGTTGCCTATGAAATAGTGTATCTGATGTTAGCCATTTTGATTATCGCGGTGATGGCTGCTGCAGCGGGAGAAATATTAAACAACACGCTGGGCTTTAACCGTTGGGTGGGCGTGTCGCTGATTATTGTATTGGTTGGCTTTCTTAATTATAAAGGAGATGATGTAATCACGAAATTGGAAACGATTGGAACGATAGCGCTCTTCAGTGCTTACATCATTTTCTCCATTGCCGTCTTTAGTACAAGAGGTCCTGCCATTGCCGAAGTATTTATCAACTGGGATACGAGCTATTTGCCTGATGCGCCTCATTTTGGCCTACTTGTATGGACAGGAATTCTCTACGTTGGCTATAACTTAGCTGTTTACCCAGCCTCATTCTTTACCTATAAAAACATCCGGTCTCGAAGTGAAAGCATTGCTGCTGGATTTATTTCCGGTGCACTGATGACCATTCCATGGTTCCTTACCTACTTTGCCCTGTTATCCTATTATCCAAGTCAAGACGTGCTGGCTTCTACGGTGCCCTGGCTTAAAATGTTGGAGCCCTTTCATACCATCATGATTGTCATTTTTGGAGTGGTGGTGGGCTGGACATTAGTGGAAACCGCTACTGGAATGATCCATGCCTTTATTCATCGCATTGAAAATGAAGTGATGGAGCGAAGTGCTCAACCTATGAAGAAAATTCATAAAGCCTACATTTCTACTGCTGCTTTAATCGCATCACTGGTTCTCGCACAGGTGGGAATCATTGACTTGGTGGCAAAAGGATATGAAATAATGGCCTATGCCATGATCGTGGTGTATGCTGTGCCTCTGCTACTTGCCTCAGGGAAGCTGCTGACGAATAAGTAAACTAGAATTTTGGATGGTTTTAAAGCCTGAATTTATTCGATTAATTTTGTTTGCTTTGAATTCATCTACATGAAACGACTGATCTTCATTTTGCTTTGTTTCTCAGGGGTAACTCAAGCTCAAAAAGCCAAAAATTACACCGCTGTCACTGATGAGCTTGTGGAGAGGATTGTTAGCGCACCTGCCTCTTCAAATTCTCCAGTGCGGTTGGCCGTAGTTCCGTTTGCGGCTACAAAATCTTCCGTACAAGCATCTGCCCAGTTTGGTGAGTACATTACTGAAACTATAATTGGTTCGTTGGGCAATCATGTCGATAAGATCAAACTTTTTGAACGGACACGACTTGATGCCATCCTGAAGGAACATGAGTTTATTCTTACCGATCTGATGAAACCTGCTGCTGCCTTGAAGATTGGTCAACTTGCACCCATTGATGCATTACTGTCAGGTACCTATACAAAACTAAAGTCCTACATTGATGTGAGTGCGCGATTAATGGATGTTGCCTCCGGAGAAATACTGGTGAGTTACAATGGTCGCATCAAAATGAATAAGAATCTGGCTGCTCTCTTTCCTAACGGAGATGCTCAATCCACTAACCCATCTCCCAATTCAACACCAGTAAATGTTACTATCAATAATAATGTAAATCCATCCTCTACTACAGCAAGCAGTAAATCAATAGCTGAGATTTGCAAGGAGAGAGTAGCTGAGTTTCAAACGAGGCTTAACGATCTTTCCACTCAAGAAAAAATTCGAGCCGTGGCCATTGAAGCGATGAAAACTCCATTCGATAATCTGTGTGGCCGGCTTCATTATGACTTAATGTATTCGTTCACCCGATTTAAGATTGACTACCCGGAGTACAAGCAATTTTTATTGGCAACCCTTGATACCATTGCTTTCCCTACCGCGGATGACAGAGCTTATGAAATTGTCCGGTTCCTTATTAGCGACAATCAATTGGATGAGGCCGAGTGGAAAGCAGGACTTCATAGCGTATCACGAATAGGAAATTATTCCCTCTCTACTTACCTAAGCTATCTTATTGCAAAACCAACGGAAATTGATTTCAATATTAACAAATCAAGAATTGCCACCTATTTCAACATGGCCTCTTCCGGTAAGATGGGATTACCAAGGCCGCTTTCTTACGAAACAGCCTTTTTTGAAATGATGGAAGGGTTAAAGAACAATCAAGTCTTGAGTCAGCACGTTTATCAGACCTACGCTGACCGACTGGTTCTTAATGACAAAACCAAGGCCACCTTGTTTAGCGAACTTCACGCCATGTATAAGGCTGAAGATGATCCAAAGCGCAAGACCGAAATCATGAGTTGGATCAGCTCTTTCATTAATACTAA
Source organism: Bacteroidia bacterium (assembly GCA_031401775.1). Taxonomy (GTDB): domain Bacteria; phylum Bacteroidota; class Bacteroidia; order Cytophagales; family Cyclobacteriaceae; genus ELB16-189. The sequence goes on from JANNRV010000022.1 coordinate 19,207, forward strand.
CGATTACTCCAACGCAAACGAACAACTATACGACTTTGTATGGAATTTTAACCTCACTTATAATGATGCAAGAAATGCTGAGATTAAAAAAGAGTTTCCTGAAGGTGATTTAAAAATACTGACAAGTCGTTGTCAGGATAAATTCAGCAAATATGTGATGCTTACACCCTACCCAAGTCAACAGGAGGACCGCATCAATTTTTGTGTTAAGTACAACATATCCGTTCCCGGTGTGATTCCAACGATGAAGGAAGCGGATGTGATTTTGAAAGGAAACAACCTTGATGAACAATTGCGTGTTATGAAACTACTTTCGTTGATGGGCGATCGCCCAAAGGAAATAGAAAATACGTTGGTATCACTCTTTGAGCGAAGAAGTCTGGAAGACAAAAGAAAATTGATGGAAGTGCAAACACTTGCTATTGCTACATTAGGTGACTGTAAAACTGCAAATCAAAAGGCAATTGATTATATGATTGGTGTACTTCCTCACTATGGAAATGACACCGAAGCAGCAAAGGAAGCTTTGGTAAAAATTGGCAGGTCGGCCGTTATTCCTTTAATAAAGAGGCTTGATAAGACAAATGATCAGGATGGTGGTTTGCAATATCAGCTAATTACTATTCTTGGAAAAATTGGCAAAGATGCATCGTCTGCAGAGAAATCAATTAGTCGCATTTTAACCATCAGTACCAATAGTGATGTGCGTTATGCAGCAGAGGCCGCACTTCAGGCGATTAAGTAGTGGCTAAGCTATTCCTACTTACTGAAGCTCAATTACTTCTTTCAGAGAATAACTGTATTTAGTTAAAAAAAAGCCATCTGAAAAAATCAGAATGGCTTTTCCATTTTAGAGCTTAACGTTATGCCTTCTTCACTGGACAGGTATTGAAACCTACCAAGGTATAAAGTGGGCAAAAGCTTACCACACTGGTAAGTACAAATACTCCTCCAAGTGCCAATAGCACGTACCCAAATGTACCTGTTACCGTATCGGTAAAATACAATGCCGCAAACGCAACTGCGAGCAAAAGACGAATTGCCCGGTCCGTACTTCCCATATTCTTTTTCATAACTTATTTTTTTAATGGTGAAATTTGATTGACAGATCAAAATTAGTCGAAAACAAGTGTACGTTGAGGTGACATTTGTCACATTAATCTCCATCATTCCAAATCGCTCCCTAAATGAGACTTTGAAATTAATAACCTGACAAAAATCATATATTTTATGTAACTGAAATCACACTAAATTCTAGCATGGTTGGCGAACTTTGCCTAAGAATTAATCACTAAAAAAAAGGCTATGAAAGTAGAGCAAATATATACAGGCTGTCTGGCAGAAGCAGCTTACTATATTGAAAGCAATGGCGAAGTAGCCATCATTGACCCCTTGCGCGAATCCGGGCCGTATCTTGAAAAAGCCAAAGCAGATAAGGCCAAAATTAAATATGTGTTGGAAACTCATTTCCATGCCGATTTTGTATCCGGCCATATTGATCTCGCAAAGAAAACAGGTGCCAAAATTATCTTTGGCCCAACAGCGCAACCTTCTTACGAAGCCTACATAGCAGAGGATGGTGAAGAACTAACGCTGGGAAAAGTAAAAATAAAAATACTCCACACACCCGGTCATACCATGGAGTCCACGACCTACCTGCTCAAGGATGAAAGTGGAAAGGATTATGCTGTCTTTACCGGTGACACGTTATTTATTGGTGATGTAGGAAGGCCCGACCTGGTTCAAAAACTGAAAGCGGAAGTAACTCCGGAAATTCTGGCGGAACACTTGTATGATTCGCTGCGCAATAAGATAATGACGTTGTCCGATGACGTGATCGTTTATCCCGGCCACGGTGCAGGAAGTGCATGTGGAAAGAAAATGGATAAAGAAACTGTTTCTACGGTTGGCAAGCAGAAAAAGTTCAACTATGCCTTGCGCGCTGATAAGAGCAAAGCGGAGTTTGTAAAAGAACTGCTCAATGGACTTGTGGAACCACCTCAGTATTTTCCCGGCAATGTGTTGCTAAATGTTAAAGGTTATTCCAGTGTAGATGATGTTCTTCAACGCGGATTAAAATCGCTCACCGTCAGGGAATTTCAAACCATTTGGGAAAGCATGAACGCACTAATCATTGATACCAGACCGAAGGAAATATTTCCCCACGGATTTATTCCTGGTTCTATTTTCATTGGCATTGATGATACCTTTGCTCCCTGGGTGGGCGCTTTGGTCCCCAGTTTAACCCAACCTATTTTAATTGTAGCCGAGGCCGGCAGAGAAGAAGAAGTGGTCACACGCTTGGCAAGAATCGGGTATGATAATTCATTGGGCTATCTCAAAGGCGGAATTGCATTCTGGAAAGCAGCCGGAAATGACTTGGATACCCTTCAGGAAATCTCGGCTAAAGATTTTGCGATGGAATTTGAAAAGCATAAAGACATCAATCTATTGGATGCAAGAAGAGAAAGTGAATATAAAAGTGAACACCTTGCTGACGCAGAAAACTTCCCGCTGGATTTCATCAACCGCAACATGGGCCAACTTGATCCTCGCAAAACCTATTACGTTCATTGTGCAGGTGGCTATCGTTCTCTCATTGCAGCTTCGATTTTAAAATCCCGTGGATTTGAAAACGTTATTAATATCAAAGGAGGTTATAAAGCACTAAGTGAAACAAACCTCAGGAGAACGGATCATGTAGAAGTGAATACGGAGCTTTAACTCCCAATCCTTCCCCCACAAAACATAAAGACTCTGTAGGATATGATTTACATAGCCTTTAAAAAATGTCTTGTGACCCCGACAGGAATCCCCGCCTGACCGATGTCAGTCGGGCAGGGAACCTACATCTTGAGAATCGGAATCTCAAATACTATCCCCGTCCGACTGGCGTCAGCCGGGCGGGCATTGAAACACAAGTTCAATCCGATAAATAATTATGGTGACCCCGGTAGGAATCGAACCTACATCTTGAGAATCGGAATCTCAAATACTATCCATTGTACTACGGAGCCAGTCAATCTTTATTATGTATAAATCTCAAATTCTATCCCCACCCGTACCGTTCGGGCGGGCATTGAAATACGGAGCCAGTTTAACTTTTAAATATCTCCTACCTGCTGCAGATTTGAAATATTTTTCTCTTTTTATCGCCTCGTCTCTTGTTTCAAATTCTTCCTTATAAATTAATTCAAATGGCAAATAAGCCTTGATTGACTTTGTCATCCCCGAGTTATGTTGCTTCAGCCTTACTTCCAAATCCTCGCAATGACCTTTATATATAAAATCATAATCCCTGCTTTTTAGAACGTAAACAAAAAACATAATCTCAAATTCTATCCCCGCCCGTACCGTTTGGGCGGGCATTGTACTACGGAGCCAGAAAAAGAATGGCACAAAGATAACTATTCCCCCCAATCCCTCTAAATCCACAAAATTCATCGCTTTTAGAGTTTAGTACTAAATATTTTAGTATATATTTACTAATATAATTAGTATGGAGCGTGCGGTAATACACATGGATTTAGATGCCTTTTTTGTAGCGGTAGAGTGCAAACGCAATCCCAAACTAAAGGGCAAACCTCTAATTGTCGGGGGCAGCAACAAGCGTGGCGTGGTGGCCGCGTGTAGCTATGAAGCCCGGTACTTTGGCGTACACTCGGCCATGCCCATGTACCTGGCCCTTCAACTGTGCCCCGATGCCACCGTCATTTCGGGCGACATGGAAGCGTATAGCATCCACTCTCACCTGGTCACTGAAATCATCGAACACAAAGCACCCTTGTTTGAGAAAACATCAATCGATGAATTCTACATTGATGCCACCGGGCTCGATCGTTTCTTTGGTGCTTTCAAATGGGCCAAAGAACTTCGACAGAACATCATCAAAGAAAGCGGACTGCCCATCTCTATGGCGTTGTCGGTCAACAAACTGGTGTCTAAGGTGGCCACGGGAGAGTTTAAGCCCAATGCCGAGCGGCAAATTGTAAAGGGAAATGAAAAAGATTTTCTCGCCCCCTTGTCTATCGAAAAAATTCCCATGATCGGTAAACAAACCGCCTCCTTCCTCTACGACATGGGCGTGCGTACCGTGGCTACGTTGCGCGATATGCCATTGAAATTTTTGTACAGCGCCTTCGGCAAAAATGGCATCAGCCTGTGGAACAAAGCCCACGCCATTGACGACAGCCCTATCATACCCTTTCGGGAACAGAAGTCCATTTCTACTGAAAGTACTTTTGATACGGATACCATCGATGTTAAAAAACTGAAGTCAATTCTCATCGCCATGGTGGAGAAAGTAGCGTTTCAATTGCGCGAACAGAAAAAATTAGCCTCCTGTGTTACCGTCAAGATTCGTTACTCCAATTTCGATACGGAAACAAAACAGGTTCATGTCGCCTACACTTCTTCTGATCACGTGCTATTACGCATTATTCAGGAGTTGTTTGACAAACTGTATAACAGGCGCATGCTGATTCGGCTAGTAGGAGTGCGTCTCAGCGGACTTGTCCATGGCAATCAACAGATCAATTTATTTGACGACACGGAAGAGAGCATCAGTCTGTATGAAGCGGTGGACTACATCAAACATCGGCATGGTTCTGAAAAACTGATGCGTGCCGTGACACTGGATGTTAACAAACGCGTGAAGATGGAGATGAATATGTTTAAGGGAAGGGTGATCAAGAATCTGACGAATTGATCAAATCATTACATCAAATCTTCAAATTAGTTTATGTATCTCAATTGCCATACCGGCTTCAGTTTCAAATACGGCACGCTACCGGTAGAAACTCTTTTTAAAGAAGCCAGACGCTGTGGTGTACATAAGCTCGCGTTGACGGAAATCAACAACAACGCTTCTTACCTGGAGATGTTAAGGATATGCGCAAAAAATCTGCCTTCCAAAAACGGATTGACTAAATCCGGAGAGCAGCCTTATCAACTAGACATTGCCGTGGGGATTGAATTCAGAAATTCTTTATCAGAACTACTTTACATCGCCATCGCAAAAAATAATTCCGGATTTGAAGCCATTAACCGATTTCTTTCTTATCACAACCGGGAAAAAGAACCTCTCCCCTTACGTGCTCCTGAATTTGAAAATGCTTTTGTCATTTATCCCTTCAGCAGAATTGAACCGCAAGAACTTCGTCCCTACGAATTCATTGGCATTGGGGCGCATCAACTCAATCATTTCGCAGTTCATCCTCTTCGGCAAGAACATCTGCCCAAGTCTGTTATTCTCCATTCTGTTAGTTTTCTTCCTCCCGAAAAAAAAGGGCGTAAGCTCGTTTACCGGGATCATAATGCCCATCGCCTGTTACGTTGCATTGCCAACAATACCTTACTCAGCAAACTTCATGAATCACAGCAAGCAAGTCGGGAGGAATTTATGATGCCTGAAGGTGATCTGAAAAAATATTTTGAGTGCTATCCCGAACTGATCAGCAACACACAATCATTGCTTGATCAATGTTCTATTGAATGTAAACCGGGAGAAGATAAAAACAAAAAATTCTTTACGGGCAGCAAAAAAGAAGATCTCATTTTTCTACGTGGGGAGACAGCAATAGGCTACTCCAAACTATACGGTTCAAAGGATACCATATGGAATGAGCGAATCGAAAAAGAATTAAAGATTATTGAAAGCAAAGGATTCACCGCGTATTACCTGATCACCTATGACCTTATCACTTTTGCAAAACGACAAGGTTATGATTTTGTGGGGCGGGGAAGCGGTGCCAATAGCACAGTCGCTTACTGCCTTGGCATTACGAATGTTGACCCCATTGAACTGGATTTATATTTTGAACGCTTCCTGAATGAAGAACGTGTTACTCCTCCTGATTTTGATATTGACTTCTCTTGGGATAACCGCGATGCCATTTATGATTACCTTTTTTCAAGGTACGGACAAGATCATGTCTGTCTTCTGGGAACACACGTTACCTACCAGGGCCGATCTATCTTACGTGAACTTGGAAAAGTTTTTGGCTTACCGAAAGAGGAGATTGATGAATTGGTCGAAACCCGAAAACAAAATACGGAGCGCGATCATATTGGTAAACTGGTTTACGCTTATGCCGATTACATTGTAAAGAAAGAATTACCCGCCAACATCTCCATTCATGCCGGAGGTGTCTTAATCACTGAAAAATCGATTTACTCCTATACCGCCACCGAACTTCCTCCCAAGGGTCTGCCTGTTTCTCATTTTGAAATGCACAATGCCGAAGATTTCGGCATCTATAAGTTTGATATCCTGAGTCAACGTGGGCTAGGCCATATTAAAGAAACCGCAAAACACGTCCAACGAAATCAGGGGATAGAAGTAGATGTCCATCGCTTCCACGATTTCAAAAAAGATGAAAAAATAAAAGACCTCTTGCGTAACAGTAAGGCCATGGGCTGCTTTTATGTGGAATCTCCCGCGATGCGCATGCTATTGGGAAAATTGCAGTGCGAAGATTATCTCACCTTAGTGGCAGCCAGTTCCATCATCCGTCCGGGTGTGGCCAGCTCAGGAATGATGAGAGCCTACATTGAGCGCTTTCATGCCGTTCGGAACGGAGGAAGCTATGAAGCCATTCATCCCTTGATGGATGAACTGATGAAAGAGACTTATGGAGTGATGGTCTATCAGGAAGACGTCATCAAAGTGGCACATCACTTTGCAGGACTCACGCTGACCGAAGCCGATGTCTTGCGCAGAGGTATGTCGGGCAAATACAGATCACGCGAAGAGTTTCAGATTGTGCGCGAGCGTTTCTTTGAAGGATGTCGAAAACGCAATTATCCACAGGCCGTCAGTGACCGAGTATGGTATGAGATAGAAAGTTTCTCGGGCTACTCTTTTGCCAAAGGTCATTCTGCCAGCTATGCTGTAGAAAGCTACCAAAGCCTTTATCTGAAAGCACACTACCCACTGGAATTTATGGTGGGTGTGATCAATAACTTTGGAGGCTTTTATAGAACCGAGTTTTACTTTCATGAAGCCCGGATGAATGGGGCTATCATCGAAGCACCCTGTGTCAATCATAGTGAATATCTTACTTCGATTAAAGGGAAGGTCATTCATACCGGATTCATTCATTTGAAAAGTCTGGAAACACAGGTAGCTCAATCTATTGCTGTGGAGCGAATGAAAAACGGCCTGTACAAAAGCCTCCATCACTTCCTGACGAGAATAAATCTCGGCCTTGAGCAAATCAGAATTCTCATTCGCATCGGAGCCTTCCGTTTTTCAGGAAAGACAAAACAACAATTGCTTTGGGAAGCTATGCTTTACCTAAGCGAAAGAAAGTCCAATCTGCTTTCCTCTTCAGACCATCTCTTCAATACGGAGCCGAAAGGATATCCCCTGCCCTACCTGGAACGCACTTCACTGGAAGATGCCTTTGAAGAAATGGAATTACTTGGTTTCTCTTTGGTTGACCCTTTCTTGCTGCTGGAAACCAAATCCCGAGGAGACACGACTGCCGGAGAGTTGTCAAAAAGAGCTGGATCCTACGTTCACATTATCGGCTATGTGGTTACCACTAAAGACACACAGACGCTTACTAAAAAGCTAATGCATTTCGGAACCTTTTACGACTACAAGGGCGAAGTCTTTGATACCGTGCACTTCCCAAACATTGCACTTCGGTATCCCTTCCGCGGAAGGGGATTCTATTCCATCAAAGGAAAAGTAGTGGAGGACTTCGGTATCTACGCAATTGAAGTAAGCTGGATGGAGAAACTACCGATGCTTAATCCCAAAACAAAAAGCAAGTCAATAGCCCTTCCTGAGATGGCTAATTGATAATAGCAATGACTTCAATTTCAATCATAACATCCGGATGATACAAGGCCTGAACTCCCGCCAGGGTACTGGCAGGTGGGTTTTTGGATGATAAATACCCACTGCGAACTTCGCGGATAGTGGTAATGTATTCAGGTTTATAATTTACGACATAGGTATTCATCTTTACCACATCATCAAAAGTGGCTCCAGCAGCCGCCAAGCAAAGCTTCAGATTTTCATAAACTTGTTTCACCTGGACTTTCAAATCACCTTTTCCAACAATCTCTCCGGTAGTACTTACCGGAACCTGCCCCGAAATATAAATTGTTTTGCCGGGACCTGACGCGACAACATGAGTATAGCCCGAAGGCTGCAACAGCTCTTCCGGATTGATAAATTCCTTTTGTGCTCTGGCAGTCAGTGAAAGGGTAAGTAAACAAATAAAAATAACAAATCTCTTCATGGTTAATAAATTACTTGTTTAAAAATAGTCAATCTTTGGTCTATGAACGCCTTTCACAAAGAAATTCTTGATCTCATCAAAAAAAATTCCGGCAAGCCAACCCAACACACGTTTCTCAACAGCTATTTGGGGAATGAGCATCCAAGGTATCCTATTAGTGCTCCGATTCTGAGACGCATTGCAAAGAATTGGATGAAAGATCATCGGGATCTCTCTGCCAAAGAAATTCAACAACTCCTCACCAGTCTGATCAAGGGAAAATCTTCCACCGAAAAATGCATGGTTGGAGTTTTATTGGATGTGACCACGAAAGAGCAGCGGAAGTTTGATCCGACATGTTTTGAACAATGGCTTAATTATTTAGTCGGCTGGGCCGAGGTGGACTCCGTCTGCACGGGCCGCTACACGATTACCGAAATTCCTGCCAACTGGAAAGTCTGGAAGGTTTTGCTTACCCGTTTTTCAAAAAGCAAAAACATCAACAAACGAAGGGCCTCTCTGGTACTGCTTTGCTCTCCATTAAGAACCATCGCTGAACCAAAATTGGGTCAAGTAGCTTTCCGCAATATCGATCGCTTGAAACAAGAAAAAGAAATTCTCATCACGAAGGCCATTTCATGGGTGCTGCGCAGCATGGTAAAGCATTATCGAAGACCTTTGCAAGCTTATCTGAAAGAAAATGCCAGTTCATTGCCTAAAATCGCGCTGAGAGAAACTATGACAAAACTAAAAACCGGTAAGAAGACCGGAGTTGTCAGTCGTTGAAATTTTATTTCTTATTCTTGCTACTCTTCTTTGAAGCCTTAGCGAACTTATTAAAGTCGAGGGAAAGGTTGACCCAATACATAAAATCCTTCTTCGACTTCATCCCGTCCTCACTTACAAAAACATATCCCTTCATCGGCCGGCCGGTAAAATCCATTCTGCGACAACCGAACTTTTCCAAAGCTTCGTTTTCCACCAACGGATTAATGCGGCACATCATCTCCTCCTTGGCTACGCCTATGCACATTTTATTGTTTACCATAAAGCATACTCCTCCAAACATCTGCTTCTCAGTTGTCCGTGGCGTATCCACCAATGCTTCACGAATACGATCAGCTAGCTTTTCGTTGTAAGCCATATTGTGAATCTGACTTTTCTTGTTCTATTTCAACTCAGCCCTCCCGAATAAAACCTTAAACTCTTCACACCATACTAGAACAAATTTATAGTCGGTCACATCCGGATTGCCAGAAATCTCGTAAGACTGTTTCCCATTTGTAGACTTCAATTTTCCAAGTGAGATAAAAGAACTCGCATTATCGTCCTTGCTTAGATATACCCGTAAATCAGGTCCGTTCTGTGAGGAGAATGGCTCCAATAAAACGGTCTTCATTCCTGATTTTTCATAAATGGATGCTGTGCCACTTACCGTGTGCCCCACCCCAACTAAGGAACCTCCCTTCACTAACATTGCCATGGAAGCATCAAATGTATCGTTCACAGGGCCAGTAGGTGTGGCATCCTGATCTTTGCAAGAAAGCAATGCAATTGCAATCGAGAGTAGGAGAATCCGTTTCATGTTAATTAACTATTTTGAGTTATACTTACTATGTCCTCCAAGAATTTCAAATCAAATTTGAAGATACAGAATAAAATAATTTTTTGCTGTCGGCCCGGAGACATTCAGGTCGAGAGTTGGAATTTTCTCGTGGTTAGCCCTATTATTCCTTCCGATGACGAATTATTTTGCTCATAAATAATGTTTCCATAGTGATGGCTATCGCAAGTCTAATCCGGCAAATTTTATGAATGAACCTTTCCTATCTCGTATCCGCATCTACCCCATCAAATCGCTTGACCCTGTTGAACTCCAGGAGGCAGAAGTTGGTGTGCACTCACTTCGTTACGACCGTGAGTTTGCAATGCTTACCCCCGATGGACGTTTTATGAATGGTAAACGATCCGGCCGGGTAAATGAATTAAAGGCTGTTTATGATTTACCAAACTACACGGTAGCTTTTTCTGATCGAGTTGGCGGACCTGTCCATTCCTTTCATTTGCTGAATGACAAAACTGATATAGAAAAATATTTAAGCAATTTTTTTGGCGAACCCATATCCTTTGTTCAAAATAAACAAGGGCAGTTGATGGATATTCCTACCGCCAGTAGCGTGACCATTGTCAGTGAAGCCTCCTTGAAATCATTGCATGAAGAATTTTCAGATCGCACCTTAGAAGATGTGCGCCTTCGTTTTCGTGCAACAATTGAGTTGGGAGGTGTGGAACCGTATTGGGAAGAGAACTTAATTGGTGAACCTGGCAACGGTACGCGATTAGCAATTGGCGATGTAGAAATGATTGGAGTAAGTCCTCGGGCACGTTGTAATGTGCCTCCACGTGACCCGCTCACAGGCAATACAGACAAGACATTCGTAAAACGAATGATGAAAAGCAGGGAGAGCACACTTCCTAAAAACAGTCATATCCGGGAGTACGGCAGTTTATACCACCTGACTATCAACACTTATATTTCTGAAACACAAAAAGGCAAATGGCTTCATCTCGGTGATCAACTAAAAATCATTGAACCTGTAAAGCTTGGAAATGAGTTATAATTGATCAAAAGGATAAGACCAAAAAAAAGGGATCAAAAAGAAAATTTCCTTTGATCCCTTGTGGAGCCGCAGAGAATCGAACTCTGGTCCAGAGAAGTTGAAAGCGTACGTTCTACATGCTTAGTTGACTTTGGTTGTCGGGAAGAGCAAGGCAGGCAACAGCCTCAACTTTCCTTAGTTACTGTTTTCTCGACCGCACACCGCAACACAGTGCTGCCCAGTTTTGCATTTCGACACCGCGAGTTCAGCTCCTGCAAAACGAAGGAACTGAGCGATGATGGCCTCCCGCTTCTTAAGCGGAATAAGCTAATCTAACCTTAGGTCAGATTAAGCAGCCATGGCGTAGTTAGACTCGCCTGCTAGTTGTTGGGACTATCTTTCAAGGCTCTCACCCCATGAGCCTGCATGCTGGCATACGTAATCATACATCCTGTCAAAACCGGTCGGCCCCGGAAAAAAAATCAAAATTACAAGTTCAAGCCTTGTTTTGAATTTTGAATCTTGAACTATATGCATTTGGGCGGCCAAGCGGGCTGTCGGCACTCGCCAACCCACGCTCAAGCCATTTCGGGCTCAAACAAATGCCTCCATCCCTGCCGCAGATTTTTCAAAGAACTATATGAATACAAAAGTACTGGAAAATTCGTTCAAACTTTAGGTGATGATCCTATTAGGCGTCAAGACACCTCTGGGGTGTCAGGCGCTTCTATTACTTCTTAAATCGTTTACCCTTAGCCGAAATAGCTGAAACGGTAAAGAACCCCACAGCCGATGGTCCGCTTTTATTCACATTAAAAATGTTGGTGGACACATTGGCGATTGGTGAAGCAAATAATTCCGAAAAACCACCGGGTCTATCCGTTTGTATAATCACTTCATTCATGTAGTTAAAGGCTTCCACAGTAAGCGAATGAATTTCTACATTAAGGGAATCTCCAAGTTGATAGGGGGAAAGCACCTTGTCATTCTCATCTACATCATTAGGATTTATACCTCTCCGCTTTGGCGTGATGAACGTAACTCCATCAAAATTACCGCCCGCAGAAAAGCCCGCATCATAGGCAATGTTAATTTCAGCCGGTTTGTTCAATAGCACTCCGTTCTTAAAAGCCTTTATCCAATACGTGTCGCCTGAGCCAGACGGTTCGGTGGCCCAAAAATCTGCAAAATAAGAATCTGGTTGTACCGCAGTCTCAGGTTCAAAGGTTAGCGTAACACTGTCAATCACCGGTACTCTTCCCATGTAACTGGTTGCCGTAAATGTTTCTCCGGTTGTCAATTGAATTTCTAACTGATATGCATTTCCCGTCTTACCAAAAACTTCAGAGGAAGTCGGTGGAGTCCAAGTGTAATCACCTGCCTTATTGTTGCTCTCAATGAAAAAATAATTTTTCCCATCATTATCAGTAATTTTTACGGTGGCGCCCTTAACTCCACTAGGGGTAGTAGTCTGAAAATAGGGCTGAGTTTCAGTAAGCCTGACCACTTGTTTTTCATTCTTGTTATTGATCCAGGCGTCTACGGCCAAAGCGGAATCAACGGTTTCCAGGGTTGGACTTATAATATCTTCACACCCCACCCATGCAATCGAAGAAATGAAAATAAGTAAAGCCCTGTGAGAGAACGCGAATAGAGTAGTAGCTGATTTCATATTTAGAATTAGAACTTAAAGTTGTAAGAAACCGATGGAACTACCGTTCCGATAATAGACAACTGAGTAGCCTGCGACTCAATGGGTTGGCTGGTTGGCACGCGATCATCTTTTTGCGAAAAATAAATGGAGAAAGGATTTCTTCTTGCATACAAATTGTAAACAGAGAATACCCAGTAATCCGTGTTCTTTCTTACTTTTCCTTTTTTCATTTTTCTGCCTTCTAAGCGGAAAGAAATATCCAAACGATGATAGGCAGGAAGCTTTACATTATTTCTGGAGGCATTGGCATTATAAGGTACAAGAATGTCCTGTATCGTATACCGTGAAGTAGGGAAGGTAGTCGGTGTTCCTGAGGTAAAGACAAAATTAGAGGAGACCGACCAACGCTCATTAATGTCGTAGAATCCGGTAACTTTCAAATTATGAGTTTGGTTAAACCGTGTATCGTACCATTGTCCTCGGTTGATCCCATTAACTTGTAACTCAGTCTTGCCCAAAGTGTAACTAACCCAACCTGTAAGTCGCCCTGTTTTCTTTTGGAAGTAAGTCTCCAAACCATAAGCACGTCCCTTGCCACCTAATAAATCCCCCTCCAGATATTGATTAATTAGCAGATCAGCCCCATCGATATAGTCAATTTGATTTTGAGTATAACGTAAGTAGGTCTCCACCGAAACTTCGAACTGGCGCTTCTCTCCTATATCTTTAAAGTAACCCAATGTAAACTGATCGCCAATCTCAGGCTTTATATTCTTTGAACTCGGACTCCAAACATCAAGTGGAAGAGAAGCGGTTGTGTTGGAGATCAAATGCAGGTATTGGGCCATGCGATTATAGCTTCCCTTCACCGAGGCGGTAGGACTCGCTTGTATTTTAAAGGACACACGAGGTTCGAAATTACTATAGGTAACTATGTTCTCTCCTTTTTTGTAAACCTCTTCGCTGGTTGGGTACCTGCGAAGGCCAGGGACAGTATCATTATACGTGTACACAGTACCTGGTCCAAATGCCTGGAAGTAGGAAAACCGAAGGCCATATTCCAAAGACAGTGCGTCAGATATTCTTTGACTATTACCAATATGTAAAGCAGTTTCCAGGTTGTATTTTTTCTCCAGGCTTACATCGATGGAACTACCGTTGGAGATTCCTACCGCATTGGCCGGCTCAAAGGTATAGTAGATAACATCGGCCCCGAAATTCAATTCATTGTCACTGTTGATAAAATAGGTGAACTGTGGTTTAAACAAAAAATTAGAAATAGAAGAATTCCAATTGAAACGATTTAAGTTGTCATCGCCAAACTGCAACTCATAATCATACTTGCTATACACAAAAGTAGTATTGGAAAATAATCGTTCATTGAACAGGTGATTCCATCGTACGGTGGAGGTTGTATTACCCCAACTAAAGCCTTGATTCTTATCGAACATAAAAACATCTCTGCCAAAATAGCCCGAAAGATAAATCCTGTTCTTCCGGTTGATGTTATAGTTTGCCTTCATGGTAAGGTCATAAAAATTGAGGGCACCGCCTTCCTTTAAGAGAGGAACAAACGGTCTTGCCAATACATCAATGTAAGATCTGCGTGCCGCCACAATGAATGAAGCCTTGTCTTTAATAATGGGTGCTTCTATTGCCAAGCGACTGAAAATCGTTCCGATACCTCCGGTAGCTTCAAATTTCTTGCTATTGCCTTCTTTCATCCTTACGTCCAATAGCGAGGCGAGGCGACCGCCATAGCGTGATGGTACTGCTCCTTTGTAAAGCTTAACATCCTTTACAGCATCAGGATTGAACACAGAGAAAAATCCAAACAAATGAGACGAGTTGTAAACGGGAGCTTCATCAAGTAAAACAAGATTCTGCCCAACGCTTCCTCCCCGTACATTAAAACCTGAAGCACCTTCACCTACTGTGCTTACACCAGGGAGCAATAGTAAACTTCTGAAAACATCCGCCTCACCTAAGAGTGTTGGGATTTTCAAAATCGTCTTCATCTCCAGCTTGTTGGTGCTCATCTCCAAATTTTGAACATTGGCCTGTTCAAGCTCTGCCTGTACGACTACTTCCTCTAATTGTGAAGCTTCAGGATTAAGTTCAATATTCAACTGTGTGTTCTTATCAAGGGCAACGGATTGAGAAATCAATTCAAAAGCAACATAGCTAAAGTCAATGCTATAGCTTCCCTGCGGAAGCGTTAGTGAGTAAAATCCATATTCGTTGGTGGTAGCGCCATTCCTTAGCTCCTTGATGTAGACAGTAGCTCCTATCAATGTTTCGCCATTGGAGGCATCCTTGACCACGCCATTAATAGTGAATTTGGTTTGTGCATTTGTATGCCCTGCATTCAACAGGATCAGGGTAAAAAAGAAATATCTGACGAAGTGACTCATAGAGACTCTAAAAGGATTACTACTATATCGTTGAAAGGGTGAAAATGTTGGGAAAAACGCCTAAAATATTTAGGTGTGAGGGGTCAAGGTTAACAATTCAAACATTAATTAGTTGCTATCACTAGCGTACGGAAGACGCCAAAACGAGCGGTTCTGTTACAGAGTCCTTGATGCCAATTTTATCAATAACAAGATAATCTCTTTTAGAAATCGATTGCATGGTCAGCATCTCTGCCAAAAACCCGGTGAGAAACAGTTGAACTCCAACAACGAGTGCCACCAACGCGAGATAAAATAACGGCTGATCTATGATATCTCTTTTAATAGGAATTTTGGAGATAAATACGGCATCAAACTTCTCCCAAAAAATCCTGACTGTAAAAATAAAGCCCAACAAAAAGGAGATGATCCCTAAAGTTCCGAAAAAATGCATGGGCTTGCGTCTGAACCTGCCCACAAACGTGATCGAAAGCAAATCCAAAAAACCACTGATTAATCTTCTCCATCCAAATTTGCTGTACCCGTATTTTCGCTCATAGTGCTCTACTACTTTCTCTGTGATTCGTGTAAACCCTGCCCACTTGGCAATCACGGGTATATAACGATGCATGTCACCATACACACTGATGTTCTTTACGACTGAGACATCGTAGGCTTTCAAGCCACAATTGAAATCATGCAGGTTGATTCCTGAAATCTTACGGGTAACGTAGTTGAAAAATTTGGAAGGGATAGTTTTAGAAAGCGGATCATTTCTTTTTTTCTTCCAGCCGGATACGAGATGATATCCTTGCTCTTTTACCATCCTGAATAACTCCGGAATTTCATCCTGACTATCCTGAAGATCAGCATCCATAGTAATGACTACATCACCATGCGCTTTGCGAAACCCGGTTTGAAGCGCAGCTGACTTGCCAAAATTCCTGTTAAATCGAAGCCCCTTAAACGAAGAATTTACAGCACTTACTTTTTTGATTTGCTCCCAGGTTTTGTCGCTGCTGCCGTCATCGATGAAAATTACTTCATAAGAAAATCCATTGGTTTCCATTACGCGGGTAATCCACTGGCTCAGTTCAGGGATAGATTCCTCTTCATCGCGCGCAGGAATAATGAAAGAAATATCGAGATGATCGGTCATTTATACGATCGCGTTGGGATCTTTTTTCTGTGTGAATATGGTCACGATCAATGCAATAATAATATTGAAGAGCAAACCCATCACCAGAGCGATTGGCCAAAATAATTTGCGAGTCCATTCTGTAGAGGTCTCAATGATATTTTCAGGTGTGCCCTTAGCGGCCATTTCTTCCTGCTGTTGATCCATAAACAATTCAAAAGGATTGACATCAATAAAACTGATGTAGGCATACATAAAAGGTACTGCAATAAGAGTTGATACCAAGGCCATCCAAAATGCAATGCCAATGCCCTGTCCATAGTTCATAAATCCATCACCATCATCCTTAAAGCTCTTATGAGCAAATACGAGTAGTCCAATTCCAATAACAATCCCAATCCAACTCCAAACACCTTTGAATGGATTTTGGCCAATCACCGCAGGAATGATGAATAGTACAATCGAAATTACTGCTACTATTAATCCGAATCGAACTCCTACTGAACGAGTTGTTGCCGGTTCTATTTCATTGTTTTCCATAAGGCTTATACTTTAGGTTGACGTCTTAAAATTACAGATATTATTACGCTTAAAAAAAGGCTAATCATCGTACACTGCCAGAAGAATTGCTTGGCCATATCAATGGGACGAGTCGCTGAAAGGGCTTGCAGGGTGCGCTCGAAGGCATCCTTTCCAACCTGTTCAATGATCTGTTGCGGAGGAAATGCTCTTGACCTCTCTTGAAACAATTTTACAAATTCAGAAACGAATTCAGGCTTCCAGGTGGCAAACAACCAAATACAAAATGAAGTCACGACAGCAAATACGAATGTAAAGATGGCACACATCATCATGCCTTGCCAGAAATACAATATACCTTGTTGGTAGTACTCCCGAAACTCGCGTAGGCTAAAAAAAAGAAGAATAGAAAAAAGAATGATCCTGAAGTCAAACATGACAGGAATCAAAAAAGGATGCCGGCCAATATAATACAGGACAATAATTAATAGCGAACCAATGGCGCTGCCGATGAATCCATAACGAGTTGATACCTTAACCCAGACCGGAATTGTATCAAACATCTATCCAATGCTTTGTGTTGTTGAATGTGGCTATTGCCTTTCCTTTAAGATGTGTGTTCAACCAAGGCGAGTTCTTGGATTTTGAAAAATTGTTCTCACTATCAAAAGTCCATTCCCTTTCGGGATCAAAAAGAGTAAGATTGGCTTTTTGATCTATTTCAATTCTCGGAACTTCTTGTTTCAATAATTTTCTTGGGTTCACGTAAACCTTTTCGATCAGATCATGGATATCAATCCATTTTGAAAGCGATGTCAACTGAGATGCAAGGGTCTGCAAATTGATAATTCCAAAATCAGCTAAATCAAACTCCAGATTCTTGCACTCTTCATCATGAGGCGCATGACCCGAGCACACGATATCAATCGTTCCATCCTTTAAACCTTTAAGAAGCGCTTCGTTATCACTCTTTTCGCGCAATGGCGGATTGACTTTATAATTCGTATCGAAATTCGACAACAGGCTATCATCAAACAATGCCTGATAGGCGGTGATATCACAACTGATATTCAGCCCCTTCTTCTTGGCCGCGCGAATCAAGTCAACCGATTTTGCTGTAGAGATCTTGGCAAAATGCAATCTGCCTCCGGCATAACTCAGCAATTCCAGATTTTTACTCACCGCTAGTTCTTCCGCAATCCTGGGCATCCCCTTTAATCCTAACATCGTACTGTTAATGCCTTCATGCATCTGGCCAAAGAGGTTGAGCCAATTGTCTTCAGGATGATCGATCAATAGCCCATCAAACTTCTGAAGGTATTGCAAAGACTTGAGAAAAATATCAGTATGCCATACCGGCTTGAGGCCATCAGTAAAACCAATTGCACCCGCCTCGTTTA
>JANNRV010000023.1:0-18621 GCA_031401775.1 Bacteroidia bacterium
ATTGGTAAAGGATATTGGCTGATCGCAAGAAGTAACATTACCATCAATCCCGGTGAAGGCAGTACACCTACCGTAGAGGAATCTGCACCCTTCACCATTAATTTGTCTATTGGCTGGAACCTCATTGGCAATCCATACAATTTCAGAATATCCTGGCCAGACGTATTGACAGCAAGCTCCAACCCGGCCGGTGTAGATACCAAGCTAAAACTTTTTTCAGGTGGGACCCTTACCGATGGCACTGTCCTTGATAAATACCGGGGCGCGTTTGTCTTTTCAAGTGCTGCGGCAGTTATCAAAATACCTGTCACGCGTAATACCACTATAGGAGGAAGAATAAAAACTGAACCTGGACTTGTGAATAGTCTGGATCAAAACCATTGGGAAGTAAAATTGAAGCTTAGTGAAGGAATCCTCAGCAACGAACTGGGCGGTATTGGTATGAACCCTACAGCAACCTTAACAGGAAAAGATCCATTTGATGAAGTAAGCGTTCCCTTACCGGAAGGACTAAATCTTTTTGAATTAGCTTACCCACACCCTGAAGTGTTTACGGATTTCAACAAGGAAGTTGTGCCTACGCAGGAAAACTTTACCTGGAATTTTGATGTGAAGCGTTCTTCAAAAACCAGTGATCTGGAGCTAACCTGGGCCAATGATTACTTTGGTGACAATGAAAAGCAGCTTGTGCTTTTTGATCCTTCCTCGCTGCAAGTGGTGGACATGAGAATGATAAATCGCTTCACGGTAAGCAGTAGAGCTGATAAACTGCGCATATTGTATGGAGGTAAGGAGTACATTCAACATGTACTGGATAAAGAACTACCTTGGTTGGGAAATCCTTATCCTAATCCCGCTAAGGAAGAATTGACAATTCCTTTCCGCGTACCTGAAAATCAGGATGGGATGGCTGTACAAATAAAAATATACAATACTCTGGGGGCGGAAGTGGGAATGCCTGTCAACGGAATACTGGCGAAAGGGAATTATAAAATCACCTGGCAACCGCAAGGCGAAACAGGATTGTTTATCGTCCGGATGAAAATAGGACAACAAGAAGCTAAAGCAACGAAGGTTATTATTAACTGATGTTACAAAATGATTGGAAGATATGTCAGCTTGAGGTTCTCGAAGGCTATTTTGAGTCTTCAATTCAGTTTTCGAGAGCCTCAAACTGACAACCCAGATAACATCAATTTTTAACTAAAAAAATTATGAAAGCCATTTATCTTTTTACCAGTCTTGTTTTTTTAATTGTGCAAGGCACAATTGCCCAGGACACGGAGGCCATCAGCAATCCGGTTCGGGTAAACCTCAAACAAGTAGCTGCTGCTGCTCCTGCACATCGGTACTATGCCCTGCTCATTGCCGTGGAAGAATATGCAGATCCTGCAATCGCTTCGCTAAGCGAGCCTTTGAAAGATGCCAGCAAATTGAGGGAGGTGCTTAAAAGCAAATATACTTTTGAGGATAAGGATATCACCATTTTAAAGAACCCCACGTTTGAAGAAATCAACGTGACGTTTGATGAATTGAGTAAACGGATTGGGCCCACGGATTTTCTGCTGATCTTTTATGCAGGTCATGGCTATTTTGATGAGAAGACCAACATTGGCTACTGGCTTCCCTCGGATGCACAAGAAAAAAATAGAGCAAAGTGGTTTCGTAATAGTGCCCTCGTAGAAAATATCGGAGCTATTAACTCCAAGCACACCTTGTTAATAGCGGATGCATGCTTTAGTGGAGGTATTTTTAAAACAAGAGCCCCTTTTAATAATGCAAGCGTAGATATTGGCAATATGATGAAGCGTGCCAGTCGTAAGGCCATGACGAGCGGTTCACTCACCACAGTACCAGACAAAAGCGTATTTATGAAGTACCTGCTTAAAACCCTTGAGGAGAACAATGATCAATATCTTCCCTCCGAAGACCTTTTTGATGAAGTGCGCATTGCTATGAAAAACAACTCTACCACAAAACCTCTTTATGGAGAAATCCAGAATGTAGGAGATGAAGGAGGAAACTTTGTGTTGATTAAGAAGAATTAGAGAATTTGTAATCTAACCATATAAATTATAAGTATAAATCATACTTGTATTTATTATGGTTATTCCTTACTTTTGATCATAATTAAGTCCCAATGGCCTCTTTTACCAGCACATTGCCCGATAGTCTGCTTCAACTGCTATCTGAAAAGGCGGCAGCCCTTTCTTTGCCGAAGAATAAATTGATTGAAAATGCTCTGCGTCTTTATCTGGAGCATCTCGAAAAAGCCGAGTATATTAAATCTTATAAAGAGGCATCTTCAGACAAGGAAATTATGGCCATAGCTGAAGAAGGTATGGAAGACTATCTGGCTCAGGTGAGGGAAGAATGAAGCAGGGGGAAATCTGGTTCACCAATTTGAATCCTTCAAAGGGCAGTGAACAAGCAGGATTGAGGCCTGTAGTCATTATAAGCGGGAATCTATTGAACCAACACCTCAATGTGGTGATCGTAGTACCTCTTACTTCTAAGATCAAAAAGTATAAGGGTAATCCTGTTTTAATTCCTACCAAGACCAATGGTCTAAAAGTAGAATCAGAGATGTTGGTCTTTCACATTCGTTCAGTTTCAAAAGATCGTATGGTAAACAAGGTTGGAAACATTGAACTCAACGAGCTTGAACGCTCAATAAAGACGCTGAACGAGATTTTGAAGTACTAAAAAAAGCGAGCAACAAAATTTTAAGAAGGGAGCATAAACGAAGTCTTCGAAAGAAGTGGATTCTCAGTCTATCAATGTACTTTAAATTCTTTGCATAACATCAGTTCTAAACTTGCTTTGAAAATTTGGTTGTAAGCCAGATAAGAGAAATGGTGATGGCCCATCCCAATGCCAGTAAACGAAGAGCTGTTGTTATCAAGCTTAACAGCAACTGATAAGAAAATGCTTTTCCGCTTTCAAGATCATCAAAAAGTATAAGGAGGCTAAACAGAACCGAGAATCCCAGCCAACCTGCTAGAAACATAAAAATGTACTTGCTTAGCCCGGGCAAGACAAAATCGAGTTTACTATTCTTCCAGTAAACAACAATGATCGCAATGAGGGCAATGTTGACTACCAATAGAAGAGTAAATTCGATCATGAATTTAAGAAATAGGATTTTTAGCCGACAACTTAAGAATAATGTAAGCAAACATAGATACGAAGAAAATAAATAGTCCGTACATGGCGGTAATTATGGCTACCTTCATTCCACCCATGATTACTTGAAAGGACGCTCCTTCGTTGTGGGTCTCTAGCCAATTAAAGGCTTGCATTAACCCGATAAGAGTACAGAGTGCTCCGAACACAGCGGCCAGTGCACCAATCTGTTTGATGGCTTCGACATATTTTGGCATGAGGGTCTTTTTTTTCAGACCTAAAATTGAATAGATAACGAGGCCTATATTAATAAGCAACATAAGCGATAGAGGAATCATAAAAATTGGCCCTCCATCAAAGTGTAAATCAATAAGCCAAATTGCTAGGATACTTTTCATAAAGTTTAGTTTTTAGTTTCAGCAAGGTTAATGCATAAAAGTATGCAAAACATTTCTTTCTGCCGGAGAGTAGATCATGGTGGGGTTATTTGAACTCTTGAAGTGGATATGGCGAAAAGGTATTCTAAACTGTCGAAAAGGTGGAAATAGTCTCTAAACGTTTAGTTTAAACTGAGTCTTAATAGTTTTTTCTTAATTATGCAGACGAATGAATCGAACAACAACTTGGATAGATTATCTCTTCGCGCGTCATCGGTGGGTGATCCATATCTTCTTTTGGCTGATGGTGTTGGCATTCTATGTGATTTTTTTTGGACGCAAAAACAGTAATTACCTCCAGACATTTTTCTTTGTGGGTCTCTTGATGCCGGTCACTATTATCACCACTTATTTCCTGAACTATTACTTAGTGCCCAATTATTTAATGAAGGAACGCTATGGCTATTTTGCTTTGTATTTTATTTATGCGCTCATTGGTTCTCTTTTTCTAGAAATGATGATTTCGGTACTCACCTTTATCGTAATGGCCGAGCTGAACATTCATGATATGAGCCCCGCTTCCATCGATCTTTTTTTTCTGCTCGCCTCCTTGTTGTTGGTGGTCTTCTTTGCCATGGGCATAAAGATGCTGTTGCATTGGCGTCAATCAAAAGTGGACTACCAAACATTAATGCGCGATAAAGTTGAAGCGGAATTAAAATTTTTAAAAGTGCAAATCAATCCGCATTTCCTGTTCAATACACTGAATAATCTGTACTATTTGAGCACGGAAAAATCTGAAAGAGCACCGCAAGCAATCCTTCAATTGAGTGAGATGCTTGATTATGTATTGCACCAAGGCAAATCGATGTTAGTGCCACTTACACAGGAGCTGAAACAAGTGGATAATTACATTGCGTTAGAATTGCTTCGCTATGAAGATCGTATTAAAATTGATAAGACGATTGAAGGGAATATTGCCGATCAACAAATTGGCCCAATGATGTTGATTACGTTGATTGAAAATGCGTTTAAGCACGGTGTGATGAAAACGGCAGGGAAGTCATGGATTAAGATGAAGGTAGTTGGCAAGCCGGAAATGATAGAGGTCTGCATCAGCAACAGTTGGCGTGGTGACCCATCGGGAAAGGGGATTGGGTTGGAGAATTTAAAAAGTCAACTTCAACTTCTATATCCTGAGACTCATTCCCTTAAAGTAGTTGCCGGATCGGATGAATTTTCAGTTAACCTGACGCTGATTGCAAAATAAATGAAATATAAATTCCTCATAGTAGATGATGAACCCTTGGCGCGAAAGCTTATTGCTTCTCATACGGCCAAGATTGAAGGATTGGAATTAGCAGGTGAATTTGGCGATGCCATTCAGGCCAGCAATTACCTGCGTGAACATACGGTTGATTTGATTTTTTTGGATATACAGATGCCGGAGATAACAGGCCTGCAGTTCATTAGTACACTTAAAAATCCGCCTGCCATAATTTTAACAACTGCCTTTCGGGAATTTGCCCCGGAAGCGTTTGAGCTGGATGTTGTTGATTATTTGTTGAAGCCTATCTCTTTTGATCGTTTGATAAAGGCCTTTAATAAGTTCTTTGATCGAAAGACCAATTCATCGAGCTCTGTTGTTTCCTCCACCGAAGAAAAAGAATTGTTTATTCATCTGAAAGCTGACCGAAAGATTCATAAGATTTCTCTGGTCGATATACTTTATATTGAGAGTCTTGATGATTATGTGAAGGTCTATCTAAAAGACAAGATGATTACTACACGGGAAAATATCAGCACCCTCGAACAAAAATTAGCCGGATATCACTTTGTAAGAATCCATCGTTCTTTTATCGTCTCTACAAATACCATTACTTCTTTTTCCGCTGAGGGTGTTGATATTGATAAAAAATTTCTTCCATTTGGTCGCGCATTCAAGCAAGGAGCTTTGGCCATGTTAGGTAGCAAAGAAAAAGGGTTTAAAAACTAACTGCATTCTCAAAACCTTTTGCATATTTGTGACTGCTTGATAACTCAGGCAAATCTTTTACGCCTATGAAGATGTTCATCTAATCCTGCTACTGCAGGATTTTTCTCCAAAGCCCTGATAGTTCGGGCGCTTCTTCTTATTTCTTTTATTACATTTAGTTTTAAGTTATGACAGCTTTTACCAAAGTAGTTTCTGTATTTCGCTTATTCAAGCAAGCCATTAAAGGCGAGCAACAAGATTTCACAGAAGGGAGTATAAACAAGGCTATCTTCATGTTGTCCATTCCAATGATTTTGGAAATGGCGATGGAGTCCATGCTGGCGGTGGTGGATATTTTTTTTGTCAGCCGACTCAACGATAGCAATGCCGTAGCCGCTATTGGCCTGACCGAATCGATGCTTGCCATTGTTTATTCTATTGCTATGGGCTTGGGCATGGGTGCCACGGCCATGGTTGCGCGTAGGGTAGGTGAGAAAGACCAAGCGGGTGCGGCCGTAGCAGCCATTCAATCCATTTATATTGGAATCGCTGCTGCACTCATCATGAGTGTTGTTGGGTTTATTTTTTATGAGGACATCCTGCGATTGATGGGTGCACCGGAAGCCGTAATTACAGTAGGGTCGGGTTATACCCGTTGGATGTTTGGTGGAAACTTTACAATTGTATTGTTATTCCTCATCAACGCCATTTTTCGAGGTGCCGGTAATGCAGCGATTGCCATGCGATCACTGTGGATTGCCAATCTATTGAACATGGCCCTCGATCCATTGCTGATCTTCGGTTGGGGTCCTGTGCCGGCAATGGGTGTTGAAGGAGCAGCCATTGCTACCAACATTGGTCGCGGAGCAGGGGTCCTTTATCAGCTCTATTATTTTGCAGGTGAAAAAGGAATTATCAAAATTCATAAAGAGAACATAAAAGTTGACTGGGATATTATTGTTAGATTATTGAAAGTCTCTCTCGGAGGCACGGGGCAATTCTTAATATCTTCGGCCAGTTGGATTTTCCTCGTGAGGATTGTGGCTAACTTTGGTGGCGCTGCATTGGCAGGATATACCTTTGCTATTCGCGTGATTATCTTTACGATACTTCCGTCCTGGGGGATGGCCAATGCTTCCGCTACTTTAGTGGGTCAGAATCTTGGTGCGGGGAAACCTGATCGTGCAGAGAAGTCGGTTTGGAAAGCAGGATTTTTGAATATGGTTTTTTTAGGATTGGTGTCCTTGTTTTTCTTCTTTATCTCCGAGCCGATTTTAAAATTCTTTACAGCAGACACCGAAGTAATTTACTATGGCACACAATGCCTTCAGATAGTTGCCTTTGGGTACATACTTTACGGCTATGGAATGGTGGTCTCTCAATCTTTTAACGGAGCCGGTGACACACGCACACCTACTATTCTTTATCTGTTTGGCTTTTGGCTTTTCCAAATTCCTCTGGCCTATGTATTGGCGATGAAACTGGGCTTTGGTGCGAATGGAGTTTTCTGGGCAATTGCCATCGCGGAATCTGCCATGGCAATTGCCGGTATTATCATTTTCCGGCAAGGCAAGTGGAAAACCGTGAAGATATAGTTTCATAGTCCATAGTCATTAGTTTGAAGCTATTGACTTTGGACTAAAGACTATTGACTTTCCTTCTTCTTAAATGCCGCCCTTGCTGCTTTCTCCAATTCTTCTCCTGCTCTTTTAAGGCTGGCCTCTACTTCCTTCCAGCGCTCCTTGTTTTCAACATCACTCTTTAATTTCTCTCCGGCAACTTTCAATTCTTCATATTTCTTTTTCAAATCGGACTCTACCCGTGTGCTGGCATCTTTAGTCTCGACTAAAAATTGATCGAGTTTTTTACCAAAGTCTTTGAAAAATTTCTCTGCTTTTCCTTCTTGATTTGTTTCCATAATTTTATTTTTTGATAACCAAAGGTAATTACTAAATCCTACATTTAGATTCAAAAATGACCTTATGCTTGTTAAAATGTTCTGCTTACATTTACAAAGCACCCCAACCAGAAAGCCCTATGAGCCAGGAACAGGACCCACTTGATTATATCCAACGGATGTTGGAAAGTAAATCAAAGGCTAAGCAAATTACATATAAAAATTTATTAACTGCTTTCAACCTGCTGTCCAAGGAATCCAAGCGCGTGGCACAGGAGCTGAAGAAAAAAGTCAAATCTGGTGAGGAGGATGTGACAATTGATTATAAAGTTATCAATGAACATGAATTTCATATAAAGCTCGCTGGAGATCTGTTGATTTTTGTTCTCCACACCAATATCGTGACGTTTGCAGAAGATCACCCTGTGATGAAAGAACCGTATATAGCGGAGAAAGAAGTGAACCGCTACTTTGGCCAGATTATGATTTATAATTTCATGTCGGACTCCTTGAAATTTAACAGAGTCAATGATCCGGGCTATTTGTTAGCAAGGGTGTTGATTAATCATGAAGGCAGGTATGTGATCGAAGGAGAAGGTCGCCTGAGTACACTGTTTAACAAAATTTCAGAACAGCCTATAAACGAAGCTGAGTTAAATATCCTAGTAAAGCTTGCACTCACCATTGCCATAGAAAATGATCTGATGGCACCACCTTACCCTCAAGTTAAATTTATTACTCTTCATCAGAAGCTAGAGAAAACGCAGGAACTGGGTGCGGGGCAAAAAATAGGATTTCAGATGGGTTATCAGAATAAACTCGAAGGTTAATCGTTGTTCCTTGCAGTCTTCCCTGCATTCTGTTAAATTGAAGTAAAAAGAAATCAGCGTTTCTATGAAATTGAGAACCTCCCTCTTGCTTTGCTTGGCCATCGTATTTTTGCTAGGCTGTGCTTCTTCCAAAAAACCGCATAGAAATAAGATTCCTAAACAGGGCAAGCCAATTCCCTGCCCATTAAAAGATTGCTGATCTATGCGAAAAATAATAATCGCTATTGATGGGTACTCGGCTTGCGGCAAAAGCACTACTGCCAAAGAAGTTGCTAAATTTTTAGGTTACCGTTATATCGATTCCGGAGCTATGTACCGGGCGGTTACCCTTTATTTTCTTGATCACCATGTAGCCCACACCAATCCAAAGGAAGTGGCTAAAGCATTGCAGGAGATAAAAATCAGTTTTCAAGTTAATGTTCATGGATTGACGGAAACGTTTTTAAATGGACTTAGTGTAGAGAAGAAAATTCGCAAGATGAGAATTGCGGAGAATGTGAGTCAGGTGAGCACTATAAAGGAAGTACGCAGAGCCATGGTGGATTTACAGCGCAAGATAGGCAAGGAGAGAGGCATCGTGATGGACGGCCGTGACATTGGCTCAGTGGTTTTTCCGAATGCGGAACTTAAACTTTTTCTGACGGCAGACGTGTTGGTCAGAGCATTTCGCAGGCAAAAGGAACTTTTGGAAAGAGAAGACCTGGTAGACCTCGATACTGTGATTGCCAATTTGAAGAAACGGGATGAAATTGACAGTACCCGTGCAGAAGGTCCGCTCATCTTGGGATCTGATGCAACCCTTATTGACACCACCCATATTACAGTTGATGAGCAAGTGGAAGAAGTAATCCGCCTGGCACTTGGAAGCATGTTAAGACCGGCAAAAAAGTGATTAAATTTAGGCTGATTTTCTCCTGTGAGATCATCGATTTTTCTTCCCAAAAAACAAAGCCTCGTTAATCTCAAAAACCTTTGAATCCTAGTCTAAATTACTAATTTTGCCACGGCCTAAAACTAATCGTTGCCAATAAGACCAATGGGCAAATTTATTCGACTCAAGAAAGGTTTTAATATCAATCTCGCAGGCAAAGCCGGCACCAAAGTAGTTGATACCGGACCGGCAGAAACATACGTTATCAAACCCACCGATTTTCAGGGAATGTATATGCCCAAAGTCCTTGTCAAGGAAGGCGATGCGGTAAAAGCAGGAACACCATTGTTTTTTGATAAAAAGCACGAAAATATTGTTCATGCCTCTCCGGTTAGTGGGGAAGTGGTGGAAATTAAGCGCGGTGAAAAGCGGAAGCTATTGGAAATTAAGATTTTGGGTGACTCCAAAATGGAGTTTGAGACCTTCCGTAAGTTTTCCGTTTCAGAAGTAGCTAACTTATCCGGTAAGGATGCAAAAGAATTAATTCTTAAGTCGGGAGTTTGGCCTAATATTGTTCAGCGTCCTTATGGGATCATTGCTGATCCGGCTGTTACCCCGAAGGCGATTCATATATCTGCTTTTGATTCTCATCCTCTTGCTCCGGATTATAGCATCTTGTTCAAAGGCCAAGATCACTTCTTTCAGGTCGGAGTAGATATTCTTAAGAAGATGACCTCGGGGGCGATTCACGTAAATGTTCATACCACCAGCGAAATATCATCCGTCTTTTCGCAGGTAAAAGGAGTTGAGGTGAATAAATTTTCAGGTCCACACCCGGCCGGTTGTGTGGGTGTTCAAATTCACCATATCGATCCTATTAATAAAGGAGATATAGTTTGGACGATTAACCCTGCAGGTGTAATCCAACTTGGTAAATTATTTTTAAGTGGCACCTACGATACATCTAAAGTGGTAGCTGTCGTAGGTTCAGAAGTAAAGACACCCCAATACTATAAGACGTATGTGGGTTCTTCAATAAAAAAATTGATTGAGAACAATCTTAATAGCAATCATGTTAGAATAGTATCGGGCAATGTATTGACTGGCAACCGAATTGAAACCGATGGACATTTGGGTTTCTTTGATCACCAGCTTTCAATAATTCCTGAAGGTGACTATTATGAGCTATTGGGTTGGATCACTCCCGGTGCAAAGAAGATAAGTTTTCAAAGAGCGCTCGGAATTTTTTCATTCCTTACTCCCAACAAAGAGTTTAAGTTAGACACGAATACACATGGAGAACTTAGGGCCTTCGTCCAGACGGGTGTATTTGAAAAGGTAACTCCAATGGACATTTTGCCTGAACAGCTACTCAAAGCAATTCTGGCAGAAGATATCGATGAAATGGAAGGCCTTGGCATCTTTGAAGTAATTGAAGAAGATCTGGCACTTTGTGAATTTGTTGATGTATCAAAAAATAATGTGCAGGAGATATTGAGAGAAGGTCTTGATCTTGTTCAACATAGTTAATTTTGTTTTGAAATGAAGTTTTTAAGGAATCAGTTAGATCACGTAAAGCACAACTTCGAAAAAGGAGGGAAGTGGGAGAAATTCTATTTCGCCTACGAAGCGTTCGATACATTTTTATTTGCTCCCAATTCCGTTAATCCTCCGAAAGGAGCACAGGTAAGAGATGCCATAGATCTGAAGCGATTAATGATGACGGTGATTGTTGCCATGTTGCCCTGCTTGGTTTTTGGAATGTGGAATGTGGGACATCAACATTTTCTTGCCTTAGGCCAAACCGCGACACTGGGACAAAAGTTTTTGATTGGTGCCCTTCAGGTGATGCCCATCGTAGTAGTATCTTATGCTACAGGGTTAGGTGTAGAATTTATTTTCTCAACGTTGCGCAGACATCCGGTGAATGAAGGTTTCCTTGTAACAGGAATGCTTATCCCGTTAGTGATGCCAGCAAGCATTCCATTATGGCAGGTAGCGATTGCTACTATTTTTGCGGTGATTATTGCGAAAGAAGCTTTCGGTGGAACCGGAATGAATGTACTCAACGTTGCGTTAACAGCAAGGGCCTTTTTATACTTTGCATATCCCTTGCAAATTTCCGGTGAAGTGTGGACGTATCTTCCAAAAGGAGTTCAAACTGTTGCAGGATATTCCGGAGCAACACCCTTAGCTATAGCAGCTCAAGCTTCAACTACCGGAGAAAATGTGGTGCAGTCGTTTAATTCTTTTGGAACGGGATGGGCAGACAATCTTTATAGCTTTTCAAATATGTTCTTTGGCTTTATGCCCGGTTGCATAGGAGAAACCTCCACATTAATGTGCTTAATTGGCGCTGCTATTCTTATCTTCACGGGTGCAGGAAGTTGGAAAGTGATTGTTAGTGTTTTTGGTGGAGCATACGCCATGGGATTATTTATGAATCTTATCGGTGGAAATTCTTTTATGGAAATGCCGGCTCATTATCATTTAGTAATTGGAGGACTGGCGTTTGGTGCGGTCTTTATGGCGACCGATCCGGTGACAGCCACTCACACAGAAACAGGAAAATGGATTTATGGTATTTTGATTGGCGTATTCACAGTGCTGATCCGTGTTTTTAACCCTGCCTATCCGGAGGGGATCATGTTGGCGATTTTATTAATGAATGTATTCGCCCCGCTGATTGATTATTTCGTAGTAAGTGCAAACAAAAAAAGGAGATTACAACGTGCGACAGCCTAATCTTTACATCATTCTTTATTCGGCAGCCATCACCATTGTGTGTGGAGGTGCGCTGGCATATGCTTCACAGAGCCTCAAGCCGCTTCAAGATGCCAATATTGCCATGGAGCAAAAGATGAATATTTTGCTCACTGTTATGGAATTGAAGGAAGAAGATAACGTGGTAGATATTTATAAGAAACGTGTTAAAGCGTTTGTTGTAGATTTTGAGGGCAATATAAAGCCCGGGATGAAACCGGAAGAGGTGATCGTTGCTGAGCAGTATAAAAAACCAACCGATCAACGACTTTTACCCGTCTACAAATTTGTAGACGAAGGCGATTCTACCAAGATTGAGTATGTAGTGTTGCCTTTGTATGGATACGGCCTTTGGAATAGTATTTTCGGATTCGTGGCCCTTAAAGCTGATCTTACAACAATACAAGGTGTGAAGTTTGGCCATCTGGGCGAAACTCCGGGGCTTGGAGATAGAATTACCTCGAATGACATTCAAAGCCGTTATAAAGGCAAAACCACTTTTGATAAGGATAAGTTAGTGTCTGTGGTAATGCAAAAAGGGGAAGGACAGGATTATTCCAATGACGCACATAAAGTAGATGGAATGTCAGGAGCAACTCTGACCGCAAAGGGTGTCAATAATATGATCTTGGATTACCTGAAGTGCTATGAAAATTATCTAAAGAAATTAAAGACTCAAACCACATCAATATGAGTGAAGCAGCATTGGAAGTAGTGAAAGAAGAAAAGAAGGAACCCCTCTTCTCCAAAAAGGTTAAAAAGATTTTAACGAATCCATTGGATATTGACAATCCGATCACGGTTCAGATATTGGGAGTTTGTTCTGCATTGGCTGTAACAACGCAAATGAAACCGGCCTTTGTTATGTCGATCGGCCTTACGGTGGTTACAGCAAGTTCAAACGTAGCAATCTCTTTAATGCGCGACTCTATTCCTTCTCGCATCCGTATTATCGTTCAGCTTGCTGTAGTATCCCTTTGGGTTATCCTGGTTGACCAACTCTTGAAAGCCTATGTATTTGATGTATCCAAGCAACTTTCTGTTTTTGTTGGATTGATCATAACCAATTGTATTGTAATGGGTCGCCTTGAAGCATTTGCTATGGGAAACAAACCGTGGCCTTCATTTATTGATGGATTGGGTAATGGATTGGGATACGGAATGATCTTAATGATCGTAGCTTTCTTGCGTGAGTTATTAGGAGCCGGATCTCTTTTTGGATTCAAGGTTTTTGCTGCGATGGGAATACCCTACCAAGGCAACGGATTAATTTTATTTCCGGCAGGAGCCTGTATCATCATGGGTATTATCATTTGGGTACAGCGTTCTTTTAACGGACATAGAGAGTCACATTAAAAATTTTAAAGACAACATGGAGAATTTATTAAACATAGGCATTCGTTCAATTTTCATTGACAACATGATCTTTGCCTACTTTTTGGGTATGTGTTCATTCCTTGCCATCTCCAAGAAAGTTTCTACGGCATTTGGTCTAGGTATAGCTGTAGTTTTTGTGTTGGGGGTTACAGTGCCAATAAACTGGCTTATTCAGAATTATGTCCTTACTGCAGGTGCTTTATCCTGGTTGGGAAAAGATTTCGCAAGCATCGATCTTAACTTTTTACAGTTTATCATTTTTATTTCTGTTATCGCTGCCATCACTCAGTTAACGGAAATGGCTGTAGAGAAATTCTCACCTGCTCTTTATGGAACCCTTGGAATATTTCTTCCTTTAATCGCAGTGAATTGCTCTATTTTGGGTGGGGCACTATTTATGGTGGGACGTCCCTATAATCTGGCTGAGGCCACCGTGTTTGGAGTTGGCTCCGGGATAGGTTGGATGCTTGCTATTGTTGCCTTAGCGGGAGTTCGTGAGAAAATGAAATACTCAAATGTTCCCGGTCCTTTAAAGGGATTGGGGATTACATTTATTCTGGTAGGGCTAATGTCGCTGGGGTTCATGAGTTTCATGGGATTCTCTTTATAATAGCTGCGAGCAAAATATAGTAAAAGGCTTCGCGAGAAGCCTTTTTAGTTTGTAGAAATTTAGAATGATTTAGACTTTGGAAAAGCTATGAAGAATGTACTCGGAAAAATTGCTCGTTACTTTTTTAATGGTACGCTGTTTATAGTGCCTTTGGTTGCTACGGTATATTTTATCATCGTTTCATTTCAATGGTTAGATAGTCGGCTGAATTTACCCTACCCGGGAGTAGGGTTCGCGATTATCCTCAGTGTGATCACCTTGTTTGGCTATTTCACTTCTAATTTTGCCTTCAAGGCTTTTTCAAATTGGTTTGATCGGTTGGTGAACAAGATCCCTTTGGTTAAACTTATCTATTCGTCCGTCAAGGATTTAATGGCTGCTTTTGTTGGGGAGAAGAGAAAATTTAATAAGCCCGTGCTAGTAACGATTAATAAGGAGAATAATCTTCATCGGGTCGGTTTCATTACGCAATCCGATTTATCAGATTTGAATTTACCAGACATGGTAGTCGTTTATTTTCCGCAGTCCTATGCTGTTGCGGGTGATCATTTTCTGGTACCCAGAGACAGCGTAAAGCCATTGAATGTTTCAGGCCCTGTAGCTATGAAGTTTATTGTGTCAGGAGGAATTTCTGGTTTCAAAGATCAATAGTCGACTGTGAAAAAAGTTATTCGAATAATTTTATTTTTGTTAGTTGGACTTTTCCTTCTTATTAATTTCTTTTCCTCTTTTGAGCAAATTACACCCCCGGTTTCGTCCTCCGAAATGGAAGGTGATTATTATACCGCTGATACCTTGCTGAACGAAATCAAGCTCACTCATCATCGGATTTGGAAAGACTTTGATGGCAATGACAGAAGCCTGGAATATTCAGTCTCTTCGAAATCAGAAGAAGAATCATTTGATTTTCGAAACACCATTGAACCTGCAGAGGATGGCACGGAAAAGACATTCTGGAAGAATTTCTATTTTGGACTTTATGATCACGATCAGAACGCAATGAATGCAATACAGGATTCTATTCGCTCATCTGATGAAAGTATAGACCAAGAGAGCCTAATTTATAAGGCCGTTTCATTGATTCAAGATATACCTTACAATTATATTTTACCTAATGATAGTTGCGATATACACACGGATTTTCCATGCGTACCCCTTCAACGATATGGTGTTTTGTCTCCAATAGAATTTTTATATACACTTTCCGGTGATTGCGATACACGAACAGTTCTGCTTTTTACCTTATTGAAAAAATTGGGGTTCGATCCGATCATTGTGAATAGTGCTCAATATCGCCATTCAATGTTAGCTGTGGATGTTCGGGCAGAAGGAGATTATTTTATACATAAGGGAAGAAAGTTTTACTTTTGGGAAACTACTGCTACCGGATGGCTGCCTGGCATGTTACCTCCTGATATGAACAATATTGACTACTGGACTATAATCTTAGACTATGAATTCCAAGCTGACCCTACTCGCGCTTATTGAAATCCTTTCGGCCCTTAGCCTTGGCGTGGCTATTATGGCGGCCACTTATCTTTTGCTAAAATACCTAGGCAAAAAGAGATATGACATAAATCACACCAATCAGGCTTTTGGTATCTTTATGGCCAGCATCCTTTTCTCGGTTGGCTATTTGGTAAGCGGAGTTATTCAGCCCTTACTATCGCTCTTTAGAATCTTATCATCTAAAGAAAGCATTTCAACGCTATTGATTTCATTTATTGGGTACGGGGCAGTTTATATAATGACCGCTTATATCGTAGCGTTGCTAGTTTGTTTATTAGGAATGTTAATTTATAATTACCTCACGCCCATTGATGAAATTCAGGAATTAAAGAATAATAATATTGCGGTAGCGCTTGTGGTGGGAAGTATTATCGTTACGCTTAGTTTGATGACGCGAGGAGGAGTTGAGTTGTTGATCGAATCGTTTATTCCCTATCCACAGATGTACCCGAAATAGAATTTAACTGATTACCCCTGAACCAATTAATTCTTCCCCGGTGTACCATGCAGCAAATTGACCCGGAGCAACTCCGCGCTGCGGTTTTTCAAAAATAAGATAAAGACCGGTATCTCTTTTATGAAGGGTGCAATTCTCTAGTGGTTGACGATAGCGAATTCTTACTAGGAATTCTTTCACCTCTCCCACCGATAATTTAAGATCTTCCCTAATCCAATGTTCATCAACATTTGAAATAAATAATCCTCTGCGATAAAGTCCAGGATGATCCTCACCACTTCCCGTGTAGATTACATTTTTTTCAGTGTCCGTTCCAATCACGAACAAGGGCTTTTCATAACCCCCAATATTTAATCCTCTGCGTTGACCGATTGTATAGAAATGAGCCCCGTTGTGTTCACCCACAACATGCCCTACTTCAGGAGATAATTCATACGACTGTGTGAGATGATGAAGATCTTCTGAGCTATAGCCATTTTTAAAAGTTGTTGAATCGGCAGGCACTTCAATTACCTTTCCTTTTTTGGCTTCAAGTCGTTGCTGTAAAAAATCGGGAAGGTGAACTTTACCCACAAAGCACAATCCTTGTGAATCTTTCTTCTCAGCAGTGGCAAGGCCTGTTTTTTTAGCAATTGTTCTAACTTCTGGTTTCAATAATTCTCCGATGGGAAAAAGCGCTTTTGAAAGTTGTGCCTGGGTAAGTTGACAAAGAAAATAACTTTGATCTTTGTTAGGATCCTTTCCAGCAAGCAATTGATAATAAACTTTACCATCTTTTAGTACTTCTCCTTTACGGCAGTAATGACCTGTGGCTACAAAGTCAGCACCTAATTTCAATGCAGCTTCCAGAAATACATCAAACTTTATCTCTCGATTACAAAGTATATCGGGATTTGGTGTTCTGCCGTGTTGATACTCACCAAACATGTAATCAACAATTCGCTCTTTATATTCTTTACTTAAATCGATGGCCTGAAAAGGAATACCCAGATGCTGAGCCACAATCATGGCATCGTTACTATCGTCCAGCCATGGGCATTCATTGCTGATGGTGACGGAGTCATCGTGCCAGTTTTTCATGAACATGCCAATCACCTCGTAGCCTTGTTCCTTCAATAGGTAAGCAGCTACGCTGGAATCAACACCTCCCGATAAACCGACAACTACTCTTTTCATTTATAGATACTCTCTGAGTTGACTATTGTAAAGCCAAATTCTCTGCTAAAAGTTCATTTACAATTTGATTGAAACGATCTTTAAATTGCTCGTAGTAAATACCTGTACCTGGACCCGTGAAACCTGTATGAATATGCTTCACTTTTCCATCTTTTCCAACAAAAACGGTAGTAGGAAAAGCCAATACCCGGTTGAGGGCAGGTAAGGTTTCCGAAGCCTTATCTTTATCATTCGTCCCGGCAATAACAAAATCATACTCAACGCCCAACTTCTCTTTCATCTTCTTTACTCGTTCGCTCGAGTAGGTAAAATCATCTTTTCGTTCATAGGCCATCCCGAGAATTTCAACACCACGATCTTTATTGTCTCTGTACCATGCAGACAGGAATTTGGTTTCGTCCATACAATTGGGGCACCACGTTCCAAAGATTTGAAGGATAAGTACTTTATTTTTAAAGCGATCCTCAGAAGGACCGACATTAGTGCCACTCAGATCAGGGAAACTAAAATCCAGTTTTTCAAAGCCGGGTTTTAAAAAAGTCAGCGCTTCTGCATCGGACATTTTTGCCATTTCATTTTTAATACCTTTCCATGTTTCATGGGATGCATTACCGGAATAAAAATCACCATGAATGGAATCGCCTTTTATTTCCGCGGTAAATAAAAAGGCATGATTGCCATCAAATGTGCTCAGCATCAATTTGTCATCGACAACATTACCTTCAAGGTATCTATAGTCTCCGGTGGGGGTAAGAAATGTGCCCGTGACATGATTGAGCTCCTGTTTAAAAATAGCAACGGAAGGATAGATTTCAGTGTCTGACTTAAATTCCAGGGCATAGGTTCCTGAAAAATCTCTTGTTGATGGCCCACTTTTTACAAACCGATAATCATCACCAAAGTGAGCTGAGAAAGGAAGTTTAAATTCCTTATCATAATTCTTATAGTAAAAGCCATGCAACGAGTTTTCATCTATCTTAGCATGGAGTTCAATATCAAAAATGAGCATTACAATTTTGACTGAATCTCCGTCAAGGGAAATCTCATCCTGAACTAATTTCTCTTCACCATTCTTAAGGTAGACTTTATATCCTGTTGGTTCTTTGACAACCTCAAAGTTGAAGGGAAGTTGTTGTCCTTGTAGTTCAATTACCCCGCGCCATAAGCCTTCTTTAAGTTCAACTTTCTTTGGGGCACAAGAAAACAGAGTAAAAATCAGAAGTAGAAGGGTCAGTGCTCTCATGTATGGGTTGTTAAAATCAATTGGAAACACAAAAATGACATAAATGATTTAATATCGAGTGTTTAGGTCAGGCATTTGTCTGTTATTTTGCAAATCATTAACAATCAACTACCGGATGTTTGCAAATTATAAGGTATTAGAGCTTTCATCTGTTTTAGCAGGTCCCAGCGTGGGGCAGTTTTTTGCAGAACTCGGTGCCGAAGTAATTAAAGTCGAAAATAGTAAAACAGGAGGAGATGTAACAAGAACCTGGAAGGGAGCGGGTGAGCAAACTGATGATCGGTCTGCCTATTTCTGTTCTGTCAATTGGGGGAAAAAATCAATAGCTATTGACCTTACCTCAAAAGAAGGAAAAATGATAGTTCAGAAGTTGGCCTCCAGAAGCGACATTGTGATTGCCAGCTATAAAC
>JANNRV010000024.1:0-3452 GCA_031401775.1 Bacteroidia bacterium
GAATTCGATTCTATCCGATATTTTTAAAATCATAGAGCCCGTCCAGGCGACAGCGTATTTATTGACCGTGATCCGTCAGTTAGGAGCAAGTTTTACGGATCGGCAGAGTTTTGATCGTGAATACGCGTTTCATTTTCATCGCCACCTTTCCCGGCTTCAAGAGATACTGAAGGAATCAGCTAATCATCCGGAATGGAGAGGATTTCAAAAACTCTTCCGGCAGGTGGTCTTGTCACAGAAGATTCCTTTTACAGGCGAACCATTAAAAGGATTGCAGGTGATGGGTGTGTTGGAGACGAGGAACCTGGATTTTGAAAACGTATTTATCATTTCACTAAATGAAGGAATGTTGCCGGCTTCTGCCAAACAAGGATCATATATTCCGCATAGCATCCGAAAGGCTTACCGGCTTCCCACCTATGAACATCAGGACGCTATCTACGCGTATCTTTTTTATAGGTTGTTGCAACGCAGTGAGCGCATTCATTTATATTATAATACGGAACCCGATATTCTAGGCAATGGTGAAATGAGCCGCTACGTTCAGCAGCTGGTGTATGAATCAGGGTTGAAAGTAGATCAGTTGGTATTGCACAACCCGATTGAGGTAAATACGACAAAAGAGGTGACGATCCGGAAAACACCCGAGGTACTTTCTTTATTGGACAAATATAAAGTAGGAGGCGAAAGAGAGCTGACGCCTTCCGCTCTAAACGACTTTATCGAATGCAGATTGAGGTTTTATCTTAAGCACCTCGCGCAACTTAAGGAACCCAACGAGGTTGAGGAAGATCTTGATGCCCGTGTCTTCGGAAATTTATTGCATGATATTATCCATTGGTTTTATGAGGAGCTTCAGGAAAAGAGAGAAGGAGTTATAGAGAAGGAGGATTTGATCAATCAAAAGAAAAAAGTGGATGATTTGATTGATCGGGCCTTTCGTGAACATTACCATTTGGATGCCGACAAGCCGGTAGACTATCGGGGCCAGCGTGTAATTGTCCGGGAGATCGTCAGGGAGTTTGCCTTGAAGATCCTGGAGAAGGATGCCCTCTATGCTCCGTTTACGATCGAAATGCTAGAGAATAAAATCATTGTTCCTTTGGAATTAAATAATGATGTCAAATTAAGACTGGCAGGAAAAATTGACAGAGCCGATCGCAAGAATGATTCGGTAAGAGTTATCGACTATAAGACTGGCAAAGATGAAATTGATTTTGAAAGCATCAGGTCGTTGTTCAGCCGTGAAGGCAAAAGAAGTAAGTCCGCCTTTCAGACCATCCTCTATGCCTGGCTTTATGAAAAGCAGGGTGATCAGGATACGATAAAGCGAAGTACGATGACCAGCCTGACCCCCGGACTGATGAATCGCAAAAATCTTTTTAGCGATGAATTTACTTTTGGTCATCAGATAGGGAGGGGCAAAGACAAAGTGGGAGTAAAAGATGTTCGATCTTACCTTCCTGAATTTACCGAACAGCTCAGCTTATTGCTGGAAGACCTGTACAATCCGGAGGTGCCCTTTACTCAGACTACAGAGGAGAAGCATTGCACGTTTTGTCCCTACAATGAAATTTGCCGCAGGCAGCCTAATTAAGAATGTCAGACTGAGCTTCTTTGAAATGTCAGACTGAGCTTGTCGAAGTCGTGGGTTTCGACAGGCTCAACCTGATGCTTGGACTACAACAGAAAAATCGAATCCTGAGCGTTTCTATGGAACTTACTTTTGGTAAGTTTCTTTTCCGTCACGAAGTGAGCAACCACTTTATCGGAGTATTCTCTTTTGCACGGGAAGAACTTCGCCTTCTTATCAATTTTATTGGCGACCAGCAACGAAGGTAAGATTGCCTTAATTTGTGCCCCGATTTCCATTCCGGGCTTAAGCGCTTTTTCGATTTGTTCAATGAGGGCATTGATTTCTTTGACTTGCTGGGGGCTGTTTAATGCAGAACTCATAAGGTTATTCTATGGATTGGGGTTGTCTTGATTTTTCTGTGTCTCACAAAGGTATTCAATTTCGGGTGTTTAAGGTTGATCAGCCTTGCGTGTTTAATTGGTACCTTTGCTGAAATGGATTTAGCGCATTTCAAAGAAGTCTCGCACAAGAAGGCGGCAGAGAATAAAAAATTTCTTCAAGGTCTGATCAAAAAGGATCCGCGTAAAGTAGATGATGCCTTCCATGCCCAGCACGAAGAAGTCTTTGAAGAAATCGACTGCCTCACCTGCGCCAATTGCTGCAAGACGACCAGCCCCATCTTTTATCAGACGGACATTGAGCGCACCGCCAAAGCACTTCGCATGAAGCCTGCCGATTTCATTGAAAAATATTTGAAAATCGATGAGGACAAAGATTTTGTGGTGAAGACCGCTCCCTGCCCATTCTTAGGTGATGATAATTATTGCTCCGTGTACGAAGCTCGCCCCAAAGCCTGCCGCGAATACCCGCACACCAACCGCAAGAAGATGGTGCAGATCATGGACCTTACCTATAAGAACACCCTCGTTTGTCCGGCTGTGTTGGAAATGGTGGAGAGGTTGAAGAAGATTTAGAATGTTTAAGTGGAATGGTGAGATTTATTTATCTGATTTTCTCCTTATCTTTATTGACAAGTTTAAGCCGAATGAGCGGTTCAATGGCTCAAACGTTTAGTTAAATTAAATTTTTAAGGATATGGACATCAATTCAGAAAAAGCAATCTTAATGAAAGAGATTGAGCAGTTGGAAGACATTTCTTTAGTACGAGTTTTAAAATCCATTCTACACTATGGCCTGAAAAATGAGGGACGGATCAGCATACAACAGTACAACAAGGAGTTGGACGAAGCCGATGCCGAAATTGAAAAGGGTGAGTTTCTTACCCACGATGAAGCACGGAAAGAAGTTCGTTCATGGAGAAAATAATCGTTTGGAATAAAAGACCTTCCAATTTTTTAGCACAAGCCCTCAAAAGAATTAGTGAAGATTCCGTTATTCAGGCCGAACGTGTTGAAGAAGCCATATTGACTTCAATAGAAGGCATAATCGCAAATCCTGAGAAATATCCACCGGAT
This sequence comes from Bacteroidia bacterium, assembly GCA_031401775.1. Lineage (GTDB taxonomy): Bacteria > Bacteroidota > Bacteroidia > Cytophagales > Cyclobacteriaceae > ELB16-189. Next base: position 3,052 of record JANNRV010000024.1, read on the forward strand.
AAATTCAAGAAAGACAACTCTGGAAAGCACCGGGCGTTTGAAAAATTATCTTTTCGGATTGCTTATAAACTCACCCCAAAACAGATCAGGATATTACGCATCCGGCACGTAAGGCAAGAGCCGAAGGAATATTGACAGCCCCCTTCTCCCCCAAGTTTAGCGTAGCGTAACTTGTGGTAATTATTGCGGTAAGTTTTTAACTCACAGGTACTCAGGTTTGGTCTGTTCTCCTTATTTTAGATAAATTTTAAACAGATGAAAGAGAAACAATCATCCTCATCAGGCAGGCGCAACTTTCTAAAATCAGCAGGCCTGGCCGCAGTGGGCATTCCAACATTGCTTACTTCGTGCGACTCACCCAATTCGGCTAATCCTGTCGAGGCCCTACCTAATGTAAATGA
>JANNRV010000025.1:0-35032 GCA_031401775.1 Bacteroidia bacterium
GGTTTATCCGTAAAGGTCTTTACATAATCTGCCAATGCCTGCTTAATTTTTTTACTACCATGATCTTTGACGCATACAATATAGAGTGTATCACGAAGCAGCTTTTGCTTTACTAATTGATAAACCTCACCCGCCACTTCAAATTCACCCCGAACTCTTTCATATTCTCTACTGTCTGCGTAGTAGGGTAATGTTAATGGAACCTTGAAGGTCATTTCGTCCGCACCCGGATAGTTGTCATTATCAAGGTTTTGTGCTACTTCCTGTCCGTATTTAAACTGTACACCAAGAAAAACGCCATATAGCCCCAGCATGTTCATGAGGAACAGGACAAGCATAAATAGGGCAAAAATTCTCTTCAACGCTTTACTATTGAATTACATAGATCGTAATACTTAGCTGAAAAACAAAATTGGGTTTGCGCAAACGAATGCAAATCCCTTTTGGCCAAACTTCATCGGGGCTCTACACAATAAGAAAACAGTTTTTCAGTCTAACATCAACAATCTTCATCCCGAAGGGATGAAACATTTATAGAAATAAGGCAAACAACTAAAACGATGCCATCGGCATCGCACTATTCATACCATTCAAATAAATACTGCTATGTATTTGTACAATCTCTCTTCCAAATCAGAAGTTATAAGGCTTTCTCTCTCTGACCGCAAGAATGGTTTGTATGTAAATTTGAGAATAGGTGGACATTTAGTTTTGTACCACTCCTTCAGAGTCGGGATCTAATTTACAAATTTTTCTATAAACGTTGGATGCTTTCAGCATCAGGAGTCAGCAACTAACCTAAATTCCTTTAGTGCAACGGAATAAAAACTACTTTTTTGGTTTCGAAGAATTCTTCTTTAAAATAATCCGAGAGTGGATACAACGCATAGGGTTTCTTCAGTTCCTCCAACTCCTCATCCAGATCGCCTCCTTTGAGGTAAAGAATTCCATTATCAAGAGCATGAGTTGATTCATTTTTGGACTTCTGATGCACCCATCCATAGAATTCCTTCATGCGCGTCACCGCACGACTTATGATAAAATCATATTTGGCTTTTATCTCTTCCCCACGCACCTGCTCGGCAAGAACATTTTTCAATCCTAATCCCTCCGCAACGTTTTTGACAACGGTAATTTTTTTACCAATGGAATCCACGAGATGAAAATTTACTTCCGGAAAAAGAATTGCCAACGGTATGCCTGGAAAGCCTCCTCCTGTACCCACATCTAAGATCGTTGCACCAGCATTAAATGAGACTACTTTGGCAATCCCTAACGAATGCAATACATGATTGACGTACAGGTTTTCGATATCCTTTCTTGAAATGACATTGATCTTTTCGTTCCACTCCTTGTATAAGGGACCGAGCATCTTAAATTGCTCCTGTTGACGAGCGGTAAGTTTTGGAAAATAGTGTTCAACAATTTCTACTCCATCCATACTCAAAATTCAATTTATTCTTGGTGAGTAAATATCTTTGGGGTTTTATGTCCTCTCTGATTATCTTTCTAAGAATTTCCAAAAATAGAATGAAAGGACTTCTTAAACTATCCGGCCTGCTTCTAATTTTCCTTGTGGCATGCAATACACCGAAGCAAGAGAATAACTGACCTCTGAAAATAAAGTTCCATGAAAATTGGTTTGCTTTCCGACACGCACAGTTTCCTCGACCCAAAAGTTTTCGATCATTTTAAAGATTGTGATCAAATCTGGCATGCCGGAGATATTGGTGACTCTTCTCTTGTAAATGATCTTGAAAAGTTCAAACCGCTAAAAGCAGTTTATGGAAACATTGATGATAAAAAACTTCAATCACTCTTTCCGGAAGATCTTCATTGGAACTGTGAAGGACTTACCATCTGGATGACACATATTGGAGGGGCGCCACCGAACTATAATCCAAGGGTAAAAAAAATATTGCGAGAGAATACTCCTGCCCTTTTCATTTGCGGCCATTCTCATATTCTTCGTATCAAAAGAGACTCAACTCTTAATAACATGCTCTACCTCAACCCCGGTGCGGCCGGCAATCATGGATTTCACACGATGAAAACGCTTGTCCGTTTTGAAATCAGTGAGAAAAAAATCCTGAACGTGGAAGTGATTGAACTGGGAAAGCGAGGGGCAATTTAATTGCATAGCAAATTAAAAACAAAAGGAATATCTTTATCTCAGATCAAAACTAGGGATCAACCTGCAACTTCATAACCATGGAGAAAAAGAAACGCGATTATATTTTTCTGCTGGTTTTTATGATACTGTCTTTCATAAGCCTTAGTCCTTTAGCTAAGTTAAGTTCGCCAGGTAGCAGTGTACCAACTTTCGTATCAGGAGTGATTATGGTACTTTGGTATATTGTCCTTTTTCGTGTGACTTCGAATTTTTATACCAGCAAATGGGTCAGGGGTGCCTACGCGTTACTACTTATTTTTCAACTGTGCTTCAACGCGTACATCAACTTACAAGACAATACTGCAATAGCTACATTAATAGTACCTGCCTCCATCGGCTATTTAGCAAACTTCATAGGTTTCAGTCTTGTGTTTTACATTTTGCTCAAAGATATTTTTTTACAAAAACATGATTTGACCTACTGCCTGTTAGGGGCTTCTAATATTTATTTCATGATCCCCATGCTCTTTTGCTACGTGTACAGTTTGGTGGCCTTGCAAGATCCATCGCTCGTTCACGCAGATCCATTTGTTATCAAAACTGTCTTGTTCAATTGTTTGGATTACAGTTGGTATGTGCTGGCCGGCATTGATTATCCCGGAGAAAAAATCGGTGAGGCAATTCAATCTATTGCTATTCTCGAGTCAATTTCTGCAAATCTGTTTATTGTTTTCATCATCGGCCGGTTAATGAGTAAATAGATGTGAAGTGATTCTAATCTACTTCAATAAAAATGGGCACTGTACATATAATAGGAGGAGGTATAGGAGGGCTCATGCTGGCTAACGCTCTTCATCGTGCAGGTATTGACTTCCACTTATATGAACAGGCGCCACAGTTGACAGAAGTGGGTGCGGCAATCGGCATTTCAAAAGCAGTACTTGACATTTTAGAAATGCTGGGTCTTGATCGACAGGTAAAAAATAGTGGAAGTGTTACACAGCACGTTCGTTTTGAAGATAAAAATCTAAATGTGATCCGTGCCGTTTCCGGAGAGTGGCCTGGTGTTATTATTCATCGCGCAAAGCTGATAGATATATTAGCTTCTGGTTTGCCGAAAGAAAAAATTCATTTGAACAAAAAACTTATCCATCTTCAGAGTGAATTTGATTTTTCAATACTTCGGTTTTCAGATGGCTTTGAGATAAAATCCGACTGCACGGTCATGGCAGACGGCATCCAATCTTTGGCGCGCAACCAGCTTTTCCCAGAAATAAAAATACGTTCTGCCGGGCAAACCATCTGGCGGGGAATCACCACCCTTCAATTGCCAGAACGGTATTCGAATACTTTCACTGAAATATGGGATGACTCAAAACGTTTTCTCTTTGCCCCGATGGATTCAAACACAGTATGCTGGCTAGCTATAAAAAATGGAACTTTTGTAGCTCAGGAAAGCCCCGATACTATTCGTCAGGAATTACTTAATTCATACAATCACTTTCACCCTCTCCTAAAAGAACTACTATTAAAGTCTTCCAATTTTATTAGAAATGAATTAACAGACTTGGGTACTGAGAAACGAAATTGGTATCATAATAAAATTGTTTTCATTGGTGATGCTATTCATGCTACCACCCCTAATTTAGCGCAAGGTGGGTGTCAGGCGATGGAAGACGCATTTTGCCTTGCGCACCTAATGAAAAATTCCACTGGAGATTTTTCAAATTTATTCCCTTTGTATCAAAATTTAAGAAACAAGAAAGTATCCTATATAATCAAAACTTCATGGCAATTTGGGAAAATGATGGACAGTCCATTAAGAACTTTCATCATAAACTGTTTTTTCAAATATGCTCCAAATAGTTTTTTTGTACGGCTGGAGCGAAGACTAAATGATCTTTCTTATTTGAAGCTCGGGGCAATAAGCGAATGATTCATTTGTCGATTTGTCCATAGGGTACAAAAAAACCAATGTGAGTTTCACATTGGCTAATTGTCAAATCGACTGATTGTCAAATTATTTTTTAGCGGCTTTAGCCTTAAATTCTTCTTTGATCTTTTCGATGTCTACACTCTTAATCACGGGCTTGAAGTTTTGATTCTTCAACGTGGTTCTCCTGCGGGAAGCCTTAGACTTATCTTTACGGTTCTTTCTTTTAAGACGGGTTACTGACATGACTTTTCTGTTTAAAGAGCCGCAAAATTAACCGGGATTTCCGGTAATGCAAAAAAGATTGGCGCGATTTCCTCCAAACCACTTGCATTCAATGCTTCAAAACGTCATAATTCCTCAATTTCTCCATAAATACTGATTAGTTTTGCCTCTTCACCATGGAAAAACCAAGTTTACCCAAAGGCACCCGCGACTTCGGTCCCGCCCAAATGGCCAAGCGCCAGTTCATCATCGATAGCATTAAGAAGGTATTTCAGACGTATGGCTTCCAACCCCTGGAGACTCCGGCTATGGAGAATCTAGAGACGCTTACAGGGAAGTATGGAGAAGAGGGCGATCAGCTACTTTTTAAAGTTCTTAACTCAGGTGACTTCCTCAAGGATGCTGATTCGAAAAAACTTGAAACCCGTAATTCAAAACTCCTAACTTATGAGATTGCAGATAAGGGATTAAAGTATGATCTCACCGTCCCCTTCGCCCGCTATGTAGTAATGAATCGTCATGAGATCACGTTTCCATTTAAGCGTTATCAAATTCAGCCTGTATGGAGGGCAGATCGTCCGCAGAAAGGAAGGTATAGAGAGTTCTATCAATGCGATGCCGATGTGGTAGGCACGGATTCATTAATCTGCGAGGCTGAGATTATTTTAATTATTAAAGACACGTTTAAATTATTAGGTATAACCGACTACGCAATTAAAATTAATCATCGTTCTATCCTTTCAGGTTTGGCAGAAATAGCAGGAGCAAAAGGAAATGAATCTTCCTTATTCGTAGCCATTGACAAGCTGGATAAAATCGGGGAAGCTAAAGTCCGGGAAGAACTTCAGACTCGAGGTTTTGAAGAGAAAAGCCTTGTTGCTCTTTTTGAAATCTTAAACTTCAAGGGCAGCACCGCTCAAAAGATTGATTTCCTGTCTGGTAAGTTTTCAACATCAACCATTGGAAAGAAGGGTATCACTGACTTCAAAGAAGTATTGAGCTTGCTAAAAAATTATGGTACTACTGAAGATCAGGTGGAGTTTGATATCGCTCTGGCACGTGGACTTAGTTATTATACAGGTGCCATCTTCGAAGTAAAAATCAATAATGTATCCATTGGCAGTGTTAGCGGTGGCGGGCGTTATGACAATCTTACTGGTGTTTTTGGAATGCCTGGCGTTTCTGGTGTTGGTTTCTCTTTTGGTGTTGATCGTTTGTGTGATGCCATGGAAGAAATGAATCTCTTTTCCAAGGAAACTCAAATCTCTTCCAACGTAATGATCGCCCACATGGATGAGGTGACGATGAAGTATGGTTTAAAGGTCGTTCATGCCTTGCGGCAACGTGGCATTGCTTCAGAAATTTATCCAGATCAAGTCAAATTGAAAAAACAGCTTGAGTTCGCCAACAAGAAAATGATTCCTTTTGTGATCGTCATCGGTTCTGATGAAATGAAGGACGGAATGCTTACGCTGAAAAAAATGGAAACCGGAGAGCAACAGAAGCAAGCCTTACCTGATATTATCGGGATATTATTAAGTCGTTCTTGATGGTAAACGTCAACTGTTAACTATTAACCACCCACCGCTGTGAATACTCATCAAATCTCCGACAAGAAAATAACTCTTACCGATATTGATCATATTCTTCACGGTCACGCAAAAATTGCATTATCGGAAGAGGCAAAACTGAAAATCATTCGCTGCAGAGAATACCTTGATAAAAAGATTGCCAGTTCTTCGGCTCCGGTTTATGGTATCAATACTGGTTTTGGATCTCTTTATAATAAGCACATTCCCAGTGAAGATCTTGAAAAACTTCAGACCAACCTGGTAAAATCGCATGCCTGTGGCACAGGACCGGAAGTACCAAAGGAAATTGTGCTGCTGATGCTTTTTCTAAAAGTGCAATCTCTCTCCTACGGCTATTCAGGCATACAATTGCAAACAGTCCAGCGATTGGTAGATATGTTCAATGAACGCGTTGTGCCAAAAATCTATGAGATGGGATCGTTGGGAGCATCGGGTGATCTTGTACCGCTTGCTCATCTATCGCTTCCCTTGATTGGCTTGGGAGAGGTTCATTATCTCGGTAAAATTTATTCAGGAGAGGAAGTACTGAAACTACTCAACTGGGAGCCTATCCACTTTAAATCCAAGGAAGGATTGGCTTTGCTCAATGGAACTCAATTCATGAGTGCCTATGGAACCTGGTGTCTCATCCACGCTCATCGCATTTCTAAACTTGCCAATATTATTGGCGCATTGTCCCTGGATGCCTTTGACGGAAGGATAGAACCTTTCGATGCTCTGGTGCACGGCATCCGTCCGCAGAGAGGTCAGGCAGCGGTTGCCAAAGCCATCCAAAAATTATTAGCAGGAAGCACCATCATTTCGCAAGACAAAAAGCACGTACAAGATCCGTATTCATTCCGCTGCATTCCTCAAGTCCATGGCGCCTCTGCAGATGCAATTGAGTATGTGAACTCAGTGATGTTGGCAGAAATAAACGGGGTAACAGATAATCCGAATATTTTTCCGGAGGATGACAAGATCATTTCAGCAGGAAATTTTCATGGACAGCCGTTGGCCTTAGCGTTGGATTTCCTGGCCATTGCCCTGTCGGAATTGGGAAGTATATCGGAACGCAGAACCTATCAATTGATTTCAGGTGTGCGCGATTTGCCCAATTACCTTATCGCCAATCCGGGTATCAATTCAGGTCTTATGATGCCACAATACACAGCCGCTTCCATCGTGAGTCAAAATAAACAGCTTTGTACACCAGCTTCGGTAGACTCTATCGTATCTTCCAATGGTCAGGAAGATCACGTGAGCATGGGTGCCAATGCCGCCACTAAAGCCTATCGGGTAGTAAATAATCTGTATTCCATTCTCGCAATCGAATTGATCACTGCTTCTCAGGCATTGCATTTCAGAAGGCCGATGAAAACCTCCCCTTATCTGGAGGAGATGGTGAATAATTTTCGGGTTCAGGTACCGTTTATTGAAACCGATCGTTTACTTCATGATGACATCATCAATGCTGAGAAGTTTTTGAAGGGCATTAAATTAGAAGCGTGATCAAAAGAATCATTTTACTGAGTTGGTTTATAGCATTGGCGGTTATGGCCAATGCACAATACATAAGCCGTCTCGGAAAATTTCAGGTAGATCAAAAGAAAGGCTGCGCGCCCTTTACCGTAACTATTACTGATACCAACCTACTTACCACGGGCGAATGCACTGCGGTGAAGCCATGCAATATGGATTATGAAGGGAAGGGGCAACAACAAAATCTCTTTACCTATACCTACACTACTCCGGGCATTTTTAAATTATCCGTGCTTTATCAAAGTACTGGTTCAGATGATATAACCATCACGGTTGATCCAAACATCAAGCCCGACTATGAAGTCTACACCTGTTCCTCTAATCGTGTTTCATTAAAAGTCACAAACAAAGACTACGATCAGTATGTCATTGATTTTGGAGATGGATCTCCAACACTTCTGGTACCTATAAGTAATAATGTTATTGGACCGCATCAATATTTAGGGTCGGGAACCTTCATCATTAGCGTAAGGGGGCAAAATTTAAATTCTGCTCCCAATTGCACACCCATGACGAATAGTTTTTCTGCCGTGGCCACCCTGCCAGCACCTCGGATCACAACGCTAACATCCATCGATGCTACCAACCTAAAGCTTGATTTTGCCACAGCCCCAAACATCCAATATCGGTTAGAAATTGGATTGAATAGCTCCTCGTCCTTCCAGTTGTACCAGACCCTCTATGGAGTGAATACCCTTTCCATTCCCAATCTAAAGTTGGATGAGAATTATTATTGTTTCCGTTTGGGAGCATTCGATCCTTGTACCGGCAATAGCACCTACTCTCCTGCTATTTGCAGTCATAAGTTTACACTCGCTATTCAAAGTGGAGTTAATAAATTAAGTTGGGCTTCAGGAACCTCCGGAGTTTCAAGTATTGAAATACAAAGAGATACCAAGCCTTACACAACCATCCCCGGAGCACCTGTCTTATTTGACGACAAGGATGCTACTTGTAAAATTAACTACTGTTATTCTGTTACAAACAATTATTCCAATGGCAGCAAAAGCATCTCTCTGGAAAAATGTGGAACTTCTTTTGCCAACGCTTCTCCAACACGGATTGAGAACACAACTGCTATCGTCAACGAATCAGGGCAAAGCGTTGACCTCACGTGGATTCAAGACCCCAAGTTTAAACCAAAAGACTACTCTCTCTTCCGAAGGGCTAATGGAGATCCCTTCAATATCCTTACATTAACTCAAGAAGCAAAATATACCGATGCAACCTATACGACTGGAGGGAACCTCTGTTATAGGATTGATTACGCAGATGAATGTGATAACCTGAGCGCAGCCGGAGTAATTATTTGTCCGCTGCGTCTTGCCGGCTCAATGGACAATAAAAATATTATTTCTCTTTCCTGGAATGGCTATAAAGGCTGGAAGAACGGAGTTAAAAACTATACGGTGCAAAAGTTTAACAAAACAGGTACGTTAATAAAAAACTTTACGGTCACTGACACTGTATTTGTCGATGATCAACCCGATCCTACGAACCAGGCTATATCGTATTCAATAAAAGCCAATAGTAAAGATATTGGATTAAGCGCCTCAGTTTCCAATATACTCCCGTTTATTAAAGAAGCCAATTTATTTTATGCCAATGCATTTACTCCGAATGGAGACAAACTCAATGACACATTTACGGTGTCAGGTCAATTTATTGTGAAGATAAATTTGAAAATTTTTGATCGCTGGGGCGCAATGATTTTTTATACGGATAAGAATGAACCCTGGGACGGACGTGCAGAGGGAGGAAAACTCTTACAGGAAGGACCTTACATCTGGAAGGTTGATATTACCGATCTCGCTGATCGCAATTTCTCAGAATCGGGAACGATTTATCTTTTACAGAAGGGAAAGTAGCTAAGCACAGTAAAATGTGGGTTTACGCAAAGCTGCTAATTGCAAAGCTTGAGTTGAAGTAATTCTATCTCTTTGTGCTCTTGGCGCCTTTGCATGAAAAATGATATTCCTATTTATTTACCTTTGCATTATTACTCCTACTTTGGGATGTTATCGAAACTAACTTTGATCTTCTTGTTTGGCCTCACCCCAACTAAGATTTATCTGATGGGAAAGTCCTAATTACCCCTCTCCGGACGGAGAGGGGTAGCATAGTTGTTCGTTTAAGACAAACTCAAAAAGGGGTGAGGCCAAAAAAAAATGGATTTCAAACACAACATGAAAAAGTAGGATTAAACCACACGGCTATGTTCGACATGATGAAAATGATGGGAAAGGTGAAGGAGGTTCAGGCAAAAATGAAAGAAGCACAGGAAAATCTGGTGCGTATTAAAGCCAGCGGAGAATCTGGTGGTGGCATGGTGAAGGCTACCGTCAATGGAAAAAAGATGCTCCTTTCTTTGGATATTGATCCAGCCTTATTGAAAGCCGATGATAAAATGGTATTGCAAGATCTTGTTGTAGCAGCTGTTAATAAAGCTTCGGAAGAGGTGGACGTTTTAGCGAAAGAAGAAATCAAAAAAAGCACCGATGGTTTGTTGCCCAATATACCTGGCATGGACCTAAGTAGCATGATGGGATGATCAAGGTCGCAGTTGTCATTCTTAATTTCAATGGCAGGGACCTTCTGCAAAAATTTTTACCTTCCATAATTCAGTTTAGTCCTTCTGCTAAAATCTTTTTAGCGGATAATCATTCATCGGATGATTCTGTGGAATTGGTTCGCGAAGAATTTCCCTCGATAGAAATAATCTCCATCCCGGAAAACCGTGGATTTTGTGGTGGCTACAATTATGCTTTACAAAAAGTGGAAGCGGATTACTATGTCCTCTTAAACTCAGATGTGGAGATAACACCGAGATGGATAGAACCCGCCATCGAGCTCTTTGAAAAGGATGCAAGCATTGGAGCTATCCAGCCTAAAATTCTTTCGTATCATCATAAGAATAAGTTTGAGTATGCCGGAGCCGGAGGTGGCTTTATCGATACACTAGGCTATCCATTCTGCCGGGGAAGAGTATTTAATGTACTGGAGGAGGATCAAGGACAATTCAATGATACGCTTCCTGTTTTTTGGGCATCCGGAGCCTGTCTCTTTATTCGGTCTTCGCTGTTTCACAGCGTGGGTAGGTTCGATGAAGATTTCTTTGCGCACATGGAAGAAATAGATCTTTGCTGGAGAATCCAACAAACAGGAATCCAGATATACTATCAAGGGAAAAGTACAGTCTATCATATAGGTGGAGGCACACTTTCAACTTCAAACCCCAAAAAAACCTATTTCAACTTCAAAAACGGTCTGAGTTTAATGGTGAAAAATATGACCGCCCTTGAACTGGTTTACAAACTCCCTCTTCGATTTATGTTGGATTGGATAGCCTCGGCAAAGTTCCTGCTTCAGGGTGCAGGTAAAGATTCTCTGTCTGTAATTAAGGCACAAGTTCACTTCCTGGCAGGCTTTCGAAAAGACTTGGCGAAAAGAAAAGTGAACAATTTGATTAGACCACGAGGGCTACCAATTTATCCTCGGTCCATAGCCTTTGACCATTTCTTATTGCAGAAGAAAAAGTTTAAAGACCTGAGATTTAATAATCCCAAATAGTGCTTCGCCTACGCAGATGCTTCCTCATATTCATGACGAACGCCAGTGCCAGATAAATAATAATAGGAGACCCAAACGTGAGAAAAGAGGCGTAAATGAAGAAAAGTCGGATGCTCGAAGTTGCAATTCCTAGTTTTTCTCCAAGCCGGGTACATACCCCAAAAGCGTGGTGCTCAAAAAAATGTTGAAGTCTCTTAATTAGGTCATTCATGTCAAATCCCGTTATTCTCGCTATTTACCTGAGTTAAAAGCTCTTTACCGACTTAAAAACCTACTCACAAAGATAAGCACGTTCTTGGGCAAATCAGGTGGCTCCAAATCTTATTTTTTTGACTATAATTGCAAAAAAAAGCATATAAATGTAGCTTTGCCACTCCTAAGAAAAAACTTAAAACTAAACCCATGAGAAAATTATTGTACGCATTCCTTATCATCGGTGCGTTGACCTTCACAGGCTGTACTTTACCCCAAATGGTGAAGCTAGCCAAAGAGCAGAAATTAGAGGCAACCCCAAATCCTTTGGAAGTACACAAAGACACCGTAAACTTTAGTTTATCGGCCAATCTTCCAGTAAAAATGCTGAAGAAAGGAACGGCTTACACATTGAATACTTTCTATAAGTATGGAGATAGTGAGTTAGCGCTTGATCCTATTCCTTTCAAAGCTGAAGACTATCCTAATTCCAGTACGGAACAGCCAAAAGTAACTAAGGCGTTCATGTTCCCTTATAAGGACGCTTACAAGACCGGGACTGTTGAAGTTCAGGGTGTTGCTTCAAAAGGAACGAAAACCAAGACAACAGAACGTTTGCCAGTAGCCACTGGAATAATTACCACTTCTAAGCTTGTTCAGAATTCTTACTTCGCTGCCTTTGCAGATCATGGATACAACAATCAGGAAGAAATTACTCCTATAACAATCCCTGATTTCATTTTTGAGCGCGGTAAGTCTGTTTTGCGTACATCAGAAATGAAAAGCGATAAAGCAAAACAATTAGATGCATTCATCGCCTCTAAAAACGTAACCCGCACAGTAACCATCACTGGTACTCACTCACCAGAAGGTGCTGAGCGTATCAACAGCAAACTGTCTGAAGAACGTGCTGCAGCTATTGAAAAATACTACCGTGCGCAAATGAAGAAGTACGACTATCAGGCAAAAGCAGATGAAATTAAATTTATCCTGAAGCCTATCGTTGATGATTGGACAGAATTCAAAAATGCACTGGCAGGTTATGCCGGCATTTCTTCTGATGAGAAATCCGAATACCTCAACATCATCAATTCAGGCGGTTCTTTTGAAGAGCAGGAAAAACAATTGAAGAAACTAAAGACGTACAATAAAGTATTTAAGGATGTTTATCCTGGTTTACGTACTGCTAAAACTGAAATCCTTACCCTCAAGGTGAAGAAGACAGAAGCTGAGATTGCTGTATTAGCAAAACAAATTACTCAGGGTCAGGCCAATGCAGATGCTCTTTCTTTTGAAGAACTGATGTATGCCGGTACACTCACTCCTTCTTTGGATGAGAAAGCCGCGATCTACGAAGCTGCCACTAAGAAAGGTGCTTACTGGAATGCACATAATAACTTGGGCGCTACCTACATTGCTCAGGCCATTGAAAATCCTTCTCGTGCTTCAGAACTCTCCGACAAAGCTTCTGCTCAATTAGAAATTGCTGTAAAAGTGAAAGAAACTTCTGAAGTGCACGCCAACATGGCAACTATTTCACTTTGGAAAGGAAATCCTTACAAAGCAGCAAGTCATGCTAATGCAGCCCTTAACGGTGCAAACAGCGATGTGACCCGCGGTGTAAACGGAATCAAAGGAGCCTGTGAAATTTACATGGCCAATTACGATGCAGCCGTTCGTTCTGAGTCAGCAGCTGTTGAAACAGATGTGAATCTTTTCAACAAAGGATTGGCTCAATTACTTACCAAAGATTATGCAAACGCAACAACTTCATTTGGTGAATCGACCCGCAAGAATGCAAACTATGCTGTTGCTTTCTACGGTGCGGCTATCGCAGCCGCTCGTTCAGGAAATGGAGATGGGGTAGTGAGTAATTTATCAAGTGCGGTTAAGATTGATCCAAGCTTGAAAGACAAAGCTTTGACTGATCTTGAATTCAGCAAGTTTGCTACAACAGATTCTTTCAGAAACGCTCTTAAATAAGATCAAGAGAATAGAATTTAAAACCCCGGTCTTAATTAGGCCGGGGTTTTTTGTTTGAATAGGGTGTTTAAGGCAATTCCATTGAGGTTAATAGTCTTAAAACCCAGTTAAATCCAAAATGAACTCCCAAAAATCCCTTCTAATCCTTTCTTACTGTTCATACGGATACTATTTTTGATGCCCAAACAAGCGATCGTATGAGAGAAATCCAATTTAGAGAAGCCCTGCGCGAAGCCATGAACGAGGAGATGAGAAGAGATCCGCGCGTGTTTCTAATGGGCGAAGAGGTGGCCGAATACAATGGCGCTTATAAAGTAAGTCAGGGTATGCTTGATGAGTTTGGGCCGGAAAGGGTTTTGGATACCCCAATTGCTGAATTAGGCTTTACTGGCATCGGTGTGGGAGCTGCCATGAATGGCGTTCGGCCCATTATTGAGTTTATGACATTCAACTTTTCACTCGTGGCCATCGATCAAATCATTAATGCTGCTGCAAAAATGATGTCCATGTCAGGGGGGCAATTCAACATTCCTATCGTTTTCCGTGGACCTACTGGAAATGCAGGAATGTTAAGTTCACAGCACTCACAAAACTTTGAAAACTGGTTTGCCAATTGCCCCGGGTTAAAAGTAGTGGTGCCCTCCAACCCTTATGATGCAAAAGGTTTATTAAAAACCGCCATTCGCGATGACGACCCTGTCATCTATATGGAATCTGAAGTTATGTATGGCGAGAAGGGCGAGGTTCCCATTGAAGAATACCTGATCCCAATTGGATTAGCAGATATTAAAAGAGCGGGAACCGATGTAACGGTTGTCTCTTTCGGAAAGTTTATGAAGGTCGCGCTGAATGCTGCCGTTGAATTGGAGAAAGAAGGTATCTCTGCGGAAGTGATTGATCTTCGTTCAGTTCGTCCTATTGATTATGCCACCGTTGTAGCTTCTGTTAAGAAAACTAATCGTCTTGTCATTGTTGAAGAAGCCTGGCCGCTGGCTGCCATCTCTTCAGAGATTACTTATCATATTCAAAAGCATGCTTTCGATTATCTGGATGCACCTATCCATCGTATCAATAGTCTTGATGTTCCCCTGCCCTACGCACCAACTTTGATTGACGCCATTCTACCCAACGTAGCAAGAACGGTGAAGGCTGTGAAGGCTGTGATGTATAGGGATTAAGGTCAGGCTAATTTGATTTTTTCAAGCCCTTAGGATCAAACCTCCACACCTTATTAATATCATGAGCTGTAATCCATACGGCACCATGGCCAGCACGCACGGCCCCGCTCCCTGCCGGTGGACCAAACTTCCTAATCACTTTGTTTGTCGCTGGATCAATTACCAGCATTAGTTGCTGCTTTACTCGTACCCAAATAAATCCCTCACCTGCAGAGATATCTCCTCCAGTGCCCGGTGCCTGACATTCAATGGTAGCTACTACTTTATTGGAAGCAGGGTCAATACGTGAAACGGAACCATCTACCTGATTAAGCGCCCAAACGCCACCTTCGCCAACCGCCAGAAAGCGAGGCTGAATACCTACGGGAATAGTAGCAATAACTGTATTGCTTTTTGGATCAATCCGCTGAACGGAACCGGGTTCTTTTCCTAAAACATCCCCTGTATTGGTAATCCATATCGAACCAAACCCGGCCATGGCGGCAAATGAATTTTCTTTCACAGCAATTTGAGCAACCACTTTATTTCTTAAAGGATCTATTCTTGTTAAAATCCCTTTCGCATCGGACAATACCCATACGCCATGCTTATCGGCCACAATGCTCCCCTCATCATTGGCAATGGTCAAAGGAATTTTGGCTATGATCTCATTACTCTTTTCGGAAATACGAACAATGGACTTATCGCCACAACTGGCTACCCATACCGAGCCAAAGCCAATGGTGAAAGCCGCGCAGGGTTCATTGATGGTCACTTCAGCAATGATGCGGTTCTTCTTAGGATCAATTCGATGAAGCAAGTTTAATCCACCATTGGAAATCCAAACTGCGCGCTTGCTGATTTCGATCCAATCGGGATAGCCTTTGACTGTCAGCGTGGCGGTGGCAACTTCAGTAATGTCTGTCATTTCTTGCGAATAGGAGAATGATGTCAACAACAAAAGCAGGAACAGTAAAAAGTTCTTCATGATCTTGATGAAGAGGCGAGTAGAATTTTCCATGCCTCCTCCATCTTCCCTTCCTTCAACCTTTTCTTTGCAAGCAAATGAATGCTCTCTGTACTTTGTTTTAAAATGCTAATCCCTTCCGGAGAAGATTTAAAGAGTTCTATAGCTTCAACATCAGGAAACGTCAACGCGCTTCCTAAAATACCGAGATCATTTCCCGTTAGTATGGTGCTGTTTCGAATGTCACTAGGAATCCGGTCCACACCGATGCTTACCTTATCGGTAGGTTTAGGCACGGTGAAAATATTTTCTCCGTTGGCACGGCAATAATAATCTCCGCCCATGCGGGCTACCGCATCTACTTTGTGAGGATCAACCTTCCCCGACTCATCAAAAATCTCATCTTTAAAGTGCACCAACACTACTTCACACACCACCAGGTTACCTGCCCCTCCTTCACTACCTAACGGAATCACTTGATTGACCTTACACTCAAAGGAAGCCGGAGACTCGCCTACACGTGGAGGCTTGACACGCTCTGAAGATACCTCTGTAAACCCTGACTTGTTAAACTCATTTACTCCATTAGGGAACTCCACACTGGCTAAAGAAGTTTGCTGAACCATGCGATGACTGACAATATTAATTACCACTTCAGGAACCTCCAGCACATTTTGCAGTGTATGCTTAGTAGTATTGTCCCTCACTCTACGTGAAGGGGAAAAAACAAGAATAGGAGGATTCATGCTAAACATATTGAAGAAACTGAACGGACTAAGGTTCACGTTTCCTTTTTTATCAATGGAGCTTACAAATGCAATTGGACGAGGAGATACTGTCGCCTGCAGATAGCCTTGTAATTTAATAACAGGAATAGTTTTAGGATCAATGACCATGGCTACTTTTTCTTTACAAGGCGAACAAATGCAGCGCTAAAGACAACAATCAAAATAATGGGCAACAAGAAGACGCCATACTTAAAATAAATACCCGTGTGACTATAGGCTCCTTTAGAGAAATCCATGAACAGCTTGGCCAATAGACCTGAACAGGCCACCACAAGAACAAAAAGAAGTATCCCGCCAATGGTCTTACTCAAACCTTTCTTTCTTTCCAGATAAATGATCAGCTCGCCAAAGACCATGGCCGTAGCAACGACAATGGAAACCGTAAGCAGGGCTCTTGGAAATGTTCTCAGGTAATTGTACTTGAAAATCAACAAACCAACCTTGCCCAACAAATTGGGCTTTGCCAGAAGCAGGCTATCAATAATCGACAGCAGCGCGATGACGATAAAAAAACTGAATCTCATTTAATTTGATTTAACATCAATTCAAAGTTAAGAGGCCGAAACTATTTTTCCACTGCACTCGCCAAATCCAATTCTAACTCCATCTTTTTCACAATGTCCTCTCATGATTATTGTATCTCCGTCCTGAATGAATTTTCTTTCTGATCCATCCTGCAAGGTGATAGGAGTCTTGCCATTAGAAGTCAGTTCAAGCAAAGAACCATAAGAACCCGGGCCGGGGCCACTGATTGTTCCTGATCCGTACAAATCTCCCGGTTGGATATTGCAGCCATTTATTGTATGATGCGCCAGTTGTTGATTGATATTCCAATACATATACTTGAAGTTGGACTTACATATTGAAGATGCTGTTGATCGATCGGGCTGAAGAAGTACTTCCAACTCAATATCAAAATTCTTTTTCCCATCAACTTTTAAATACTCCATTACAGGAGGATCTTGTTTGGGACAATCAACGCGGAAAGGTTCCAACGCATCTAATGTAACAATCCAGGGTGAAATAGTGGAACCAAAATTCTTACCTAAGAACGGGCCCAACGGTACATACTCCCATTGTTGAATATCTCTTGCCGACCAATCATTGAAAAGCACAAAACCAAAAATATGATCCTCTGCTTCCTGTGTGGAGATTGATGTTCCTAACTTAGACTCAGCACAAGTGATGAATGCGACTTCCAATTCAAAATCCAGTTTTTGACTTGCGCTAAAGATAGGCGCATCAGAGTCGAGGGGTTTAATTTGCCCTTTTGGTCTTCGAATTGGAGTGCCAGAAATGACAATAGAAGATGCCCTCCCATGATAGCCCACCGGCAAATGCTTCCAGTTGGGGAACAAGGCATTCTTGGGATCACGAAATAAAGAACCCACATTGGTAGCATGCTCTTCACTGGAGTAGAAGTCAGTGTAATTAGGAACACGAATGGGCATGAGCATCTGCACTTCCTGCATAGGAATAAGTGCAATCTCTTGTGCAGCTCCATTGGATTTCAAAGCAACATTGTCGTGCTGAAGTAATTCGGAAGCGCGCTCACGTACCTGCCCGCCTTTTTTTCTTCCAAGCGCTAAAAAATTATTTAAATATTTTTGGTTAAAAATTCCCGGAGGAAGATCAAGCCCATCCAGATAGCCATTCTCCTGGAGATAAACGAGATCCAGCACATGATTGCCAATGGCAACCCCGGCCACAGGAGACAAATATCGGGTTTTGAATATGCCGAAAGGCAGATTTTGAATAGGAAAATCAGAATTGGGCGGAACTTCTACCCAGCTCTTCAACTGGGGACTATTGGCTCGGATCATAACAGCAAAAGCTTTTTCAAAGCTAACCTCAAAGAAGCAGCTTCGCAATTTGCGAATGCAAAGATTACTTTGAGCGTGAGATGACTGATTGGCCGGAGGAATCAATAGATTTACAAAAATCCTTGTTTGAAATGATTCATCAGTACAAAACGAGACAGTAATGCTTCCTGTAGAATTTGAGGTCAGGATGAAAGAACAGCTTGGCGAAAGGTATTCCGATTTTCATCATGCACTTAAGGATGTACCTCCTGTAAGCATTCGACTCAATCCGAAAAAACCTATTAACCAAGAATATGGGAACTTTATTCCCTGGACGAGTGAAGGAAGGTACCTGAGTTCGAGGCCCATATTTACATTAGATCCGCATCTTCATGCTGGTGCCTATTATGTTCAGGAAGCCAGTTCTATGTTTTTGGAGCAGGCAGTGATCCAATCTATTGATATTTCTAAAGCATTGCGAGTACTAGACCTCTGTGCAGCTCCGGGAGGTAAGTCAACCCACTTATTAAGCCTGATTAATTCAAGAAGCCTACTCGTCTCTAATGAGGTCATTCGCTCACGAGCTTCAGTTTTATCGGAAAACATCCAAAAATGGGGGCATCATAATGTTATTATCACGAATAATGATCCCGAAGATTTTCAGGCACTCGAAGGTCTCTTTGATCTCATTGTGGTCGATGCGCCTTGTTCAGGGGAAGGGTTGTTCCGAAAAGATACGGAGGCCATGAATGAATGGTCACCGGCCGGTATTGAACTTTGTAGTCATCGCCAGCAAAGAATATTAAGTGCAATTTGGCCTTCCTTAAAACAGGGAGGCGTATTGATTTACAGCACCTGCACGTACAATGAAAAAGAAAATGAAGAGAATTTACTTTGGCTGAAAAATAAAAGAGAATTGGAATTCATCTCCATTAAATGCCCTGTTGCATGGGGGATTCAGGAAGTAAACAAAGAAGGGCTGAAAGGTTATCACTTCTATCCTCACCTGGTGAAAGGTGAAGGTCTTTTTATCTCCGCAGTACGCAAATTGGAGGCAACCCAACCGATCAAGATAAAACCACGCTTTGGATTGCAACCGGTTCCTACTAAAACCAAAGATCGATTAAGAGATTGGCTCCATCATTTTGAAGAGAAAGAATTGATTCTGCTGGATGATTTAATTTGTATGATTCCAAAAGACAGAGTTGCGGATTTGGAATTTATTATCAGCTGCCTAAAAACGGTATTGAAGGGAACCGCGGTGGCAACTCAAAAACATGAGAAGTTAGTACCCGAGCATGCATTTGCCCTTAGCATTGAAATCAACAAAGGAATATTCACTCAATTGAACCTTACTAAAGATCAAGCATTATCATTTTTAAGAAAAGAAAACCTGATGCTTGCCGAAGGGCAAAAAGGATTTGCTCTCGTCAACTTTGAGGGCTCTACTCTGGGATGGGTAAATCTCCTAGGAAACAGAGTTAATAACTTATATCCTTCTTCGTGGAGAATAAGAATGGAGTCCAGGAAAATCCTTTAGTAAAGCTCTTAGAACTGAAATACATCCAGTTCTTTGGCTAATGCCCTGCCAGCCCTTATTTTTACGGCCCCCCACAACCGGGCAATTTTTCAAACACCATGTCACTATCCACCAAATACGATCCCTCAGAAGTTGAAAGCAAATGGTACCGCTATTGGATGGACAATGGTTTCTTTGACTCCAAACCCAATCCTTCTAAAGAGCCCTACACGATTGTAATCCCCCCACCCAATGTAACAGGGGTATTACACATGGGTCACATGCTCAATAACACGATTCAAGATATCCTTGTTCGCAAGGCTCGGATGGAAGGTAAAGAAGCCTGTTGGGTGCCGGGAACAGATCATGCCTCTATCGCCACGGAAGCCAGGGTAGTGGCCATGCTCAAGGAAAAAGGAATCAAAAAATCAGACCTGAGCCGGGATGAATTCTTGAAGTACGCTTGGGAATGGAAGGAGAAATACGGTGGAATTATCCTGGAACAATTGAAGAAACTGGGAGCTTCTTGTGATTGGTCACGCACAAAATTCACCATGGATGACAATTACTATGATGCAGTAATTGATGTGTTTATTGACCTCTATAAAAAAGGGAATATCTATCGCGGAATGCGGATGGTGAATTGGGATCCTGCCGGAAAAACTGCACTCTCTGATGATGAAGTGAACTATAAAGATGTTCAGACGAAGCTTTATTATATTAAATACGCTATTGAAGGAAGTAAAGATGAATTTGTCACCGTTGCAACGGTAAGGCCCGAGACCATTATGGGTGACTCTGCCATCTGTATCAATCCCAACGATGAGCGATACAAGCATCTGAAAGGAAAAAAGGCGGTCATTCCCTTGATCAATCGCCCGATCCCCATTATTGAAGATGAATACGTGACCATGGATTTTGGAACGGGTTGTTTGAAAGTGACGCCTGCCCACGACATGAATGATTATGAATTGGGAAAGAGACATAAATTGGAAGTAATTGATATTTTAAATGAAGATGGAACGCTCAATGCAAAAGCTAAAATCTTTGTCGGGGAAGATCGGTTTGTAGCCAGAAAAAAAATCAGCAAAGAACTTGAAGAGAAAAACTTCCTGAGCAAAGTAGAAGACTACAAAAGTAATGTTGGATTTTCAGAACGAACTGACGCGGTTATTGAACCACGCCTTTCTCTTCAATGGTTCTTGAAAATGAAGGAGATTACCAAGCCCGCTCTGGAACATGTCATGAACGATGACATTCAATTGATACCACCCAAGTTCAAGAATACCTATCATCATTGGATGTCCAACGTCCGCGATTGGTGTATTTCAAGACAGCTCTGGTGGGGGCATAGAATACCGACATGGTATGCCCCTGATGGGAGTTTTGTAGTCGCAAAAACAAGAGAGGAAGCTTTTGCCGAATTCAAAATTCTAAATTCAAAAATCAAAATTGAGGAGATCAGGCAAGACGAGGACGTGCTGGATACCTGGTTTTCAAGTTGGCTCTGGCCGATAGCCGTATTTGATACTTCTGTTTTTAAAGTCGGGAACAAAGGCAATGAAGATCTTAACTATTATTACCCAACCAACGATTTAGTTACGGCTCCGGAAATTCTATTCTTCTGGGTAGCCCGTATGATCATTGCAGGCTATGAATACAAGGGAGCTATGCCCTTCAAGAATGTCTATCTCACCGGCATTGTCCGCGACAAGCAAGGAAGGAAAATGTCAAAGTCATTGGGCAATTCACCCGACCCCTTAGAACTGATTTCAACTTATGGAGCAGATGGCGTGCGCACTGGAATGCTCTTTAGCTCGCCAGCTGGTAATGATCTTCTTTTTGATGAGAAATTGGTGGAGCAGGGAAGAAATTTTGCCAATAAAATCTGGAATGCCTTCAGGTTAGTAAAAGGATGGACGGTTGTCCCAGAGCCACAGCCTGCTGTTAACCAAATTGGCATAGCCTGGTTTGAATCGAAAATGAGTCAGACGATTTTAGAATTGGACGATCACTTCAAAAAGTTTAGAATATCCGATGCATTGCATACCGTATACAAGTTGGTGTGGGATGATTTCTGCTCCTGGTACCTGGAGATTATTAAGCCCGAATACACGAAACCTATTGATCGGGCAACTTATGAAAAGACAGTTGAATTCTTTGAAACTGTTCTGCGCTTACTCCATCCCTTTATGCCTTTCATCACGGAAGAGCTCTGGCATGAGCTGAAGGATCGGAAGGATCGTGATTGTATTATTACCGCACCCTGGCCCACCGCCACCTCCATTGACCAATCCATTATTGAACAAGCTTCTTTTGCATTTGAGATAATTACCGAAATACGCAACATGAGAAATGCGAAAGGCCTATCTCCGAAAGAAGCTTTACCGGTTTCTTTGAAAAAGTCAGATTTACCTTTACTATCGGTGTTTCCTCCTATCATTCAAAAGCTCGCGAATATAAGCCGCATTGAAACAAGTGATCAAAACAAGGGAAATGGTGCGGCATTATTGGTAAGGGCAACCGAGTTTTTCATTCCCTTAGAAGGAAAGATTGATATTGAAAAAGAACGCGAGACATTAAAAAAAGAACTTGACTATACAAATGGATTTCTAGCTTCGATTAATAAAAAACTTGAAAACGAAAAATTTATAAGCGGTGCACCTCTACAGGTTCTTGAAGCCGAACGAAAAAAGAAAATGGACACTGAAAACAAGATAAAGTCTTTAGAACAAAGTTTAGCAGCCCTATAAAACAGAGTTATTACTTCGAGTAGGAAATTAAGTACTTCGAATTAAAATATTCAAAAGTTTTCTGAAGGTCTTTTGGTTTGGACACATCCAGTTTATTAATCCTGATATAGGTTTCAATTTCTATAGTAGCATCTCCAAAAGCCGCGAGAAGATTTTTTTTGCTTCCTATTTTATAAGCTTCTTTTCCCTTACTATAGAAGAACTGTGTTGTGCTGTAAACCATTTCATATTCAGTCTCTGAATCATAGGTAGACCGCTTAGCCCAAATATTAGTTTTCTTCAACAATGGCATTGGCCCATCGGACATCACTTCTATAAAACCCGAGAATGGAATTCCATTCCGCACGTATTCCTTTCCATTAATAAAAAAGCTGGGAGAATTGGTAATGGAATCAAGCCAAACAATACTCTTGATTTTTCTGGAGTCAAGCTTCTTAATTCCGTTCTTAGCTTTAATCTCAAGCGCATCACCGATCACATCGTACCTGACAGGATAGGCCTCAATCATTTTTTCTGATTCATACAAAAGAAGGGTCGCCATATTCCATTTCTTATCCAGATAATGGTCATTGCGCACATCTCCTTGCTCTACAGGAACTCCATAGAGTATATCAGCAACTCCAAAACCATCCCTATCCGCTATTTGATCAAGCGTATTGGCCGTCCTCATTATGCCTGGAATAGCCCATTGGGCAAAAGAAATCGTAGAAATGAAGAAAAACCCCACAAATCCCGCTAAAAATTTCATAACTCAGTCATTAAGTCTAAACACGCGCAGCCATCAATAATTCGATGCTTTTGTGTTTCATGCCAAATTTGCGGGCAATAGATTCATTTGTCAACCCCCCTTTATAGGTATATACGCCTTTCATGAACCATTTATGAGAGAAAATCATCTCCTCTACCCCCCCTTCCTCAGCAGCCCGGAGTATTGTAGGGGTAAAAATGTTGCTTAAAGCGGTCGTGGCGGTGTGGGCTACCCGGGAGGCCACGTTGGGAACGCAATAGTGAATTACCCCGTATTTTCTAAAGATTGGCTTGTCGTGACTGGTAATTTCGGACGTGGCCACGCAGCCTCCCTGATCAATGCTAAGGTCAATTATCAGGGAATCAGGTTTCATCTGGCTCACCATTTCTTCTGAAATAACATGCCTTGTTTTACCTTTTTCAGCTCTCAACGCTCCAATTACTACATCTGCTTTTTTTAAGCTTTCACTTAAGGTGACTGTATCAATTGTAGAAGTATAAAACTGATGACCCAGTGTATGCTTGATCCTTCTGAGTTTATAAATCTGGTTGTCAAAAACCTGGATCTCTGCTCCTAGGCTTAGTGCCGCGCGGGCGGCATATTCTGCCACCGTACCAGCTCCTACGATCACTACTTTTGTTGGAGGCACTCCGGTAATTCCTCCGAGAATAACTCCTTTTCCTTTGTTTGCGGTGCTTAAATATTCTGCAGCAATAAGGATCACCGTACTTCCCGCTATTTCACTCATCGCACGTATGATCGGCATTCCACCCACTTTATCCTCGATAAACTCGTAAGCAAGTGCAGTAACTTTTTTACGAAGAAGGGCATGGATATATTCCTGATCAAGGTGGCCTAATTGCAGTGCTGAAATCAAGGTCTGGCCCGGCTTAAAGAACTCTATTTCATCCAGTGTTGGTGGTTCAATTTTTAAAATAATATCGGCCTTATAAACTTCCTGTGGAGAATGAACAATGATTGCTCCTGCTTCACTGTATTGCTTATCAGTAAATTTAGATCCCTCTCCCGCTTTGCGTTCTACCCAAACATCGTGTCCACGGGAGACCAGCAATGCTACCGCATCTGGTGTGAGGCTAATTCGGTTTTCCTGAAGTGAAATTTCTTGTGGTAATCCGATCAAAAAAGACTTCTTGCCTTTCTTTACTCTCAGCATTTCCTCTTGAGGATACAATCCGCTTTTTGCCAGCGCTTCAAATCCTGTTTTTTTTCTTTCAGTCATGGATGGCGTATTCTATTGTTCTTGTGGTAGGACTTTGAACTTGAAGGGTTATTTTAAAATTAGATTTTGGAATTAGTATTTCTAGTTTCTCTGGCCATTCGATGAAGCAATAATTTCCAGATTCAAAATATTCATCCACTCCAATATCGTAGGCCTCTTGTTCATTTTTAAGTCTGTAAAAATCAAAATGAAATAAGGTTCCATTGGAAGTCTGATATTCATTTACAATAGAAAAGGTTGGGCTAGCCATCGATTCCTTCACTCCTAACAACTTTCCAATCTCTTTAATAAGGGTAGTCTTACCCACTCCCATTTCACCTGAAAAGAGCCAGATTTTATTGCCCTGAGAAGCCGAAATCAACTCTCTCGCGGTTAACTCCAGCGTATCAATTGACACCAAACCCTTTTGCCGCTCCACCACATCAGCCATTTTTCGAATTTAAGAAAATTATGGGAATGATCATCTCCTCCAGGCTGACTCCGCCATGTTGAAAAGTATCCCTGTAGAAGTTAACATAATAGTTGTAGTTATTGGGATAGGCAAAAAACTGATCTTCGGTTGCAAATACATACGTAGTTGACACATTTGTTTTCGGTAAGCCAAAACGCTCCGGCTTCAATGCTTCTACCACTTTGTCTCCTTCGTATCCTAAATTCTTACCTTGCTTATAGCGAAGATTGGCATTAACGTCCCGATCACCCACTATTTTAAAAGGCCGCTTTACGCGAATGGTTCCGTGATCGGTGGTAATGATTACTCTTGCGTTTTTTTCAGCTATCTTTTTTAAGATATCCAATAACGGAGAATGCATGAACCACGATTTGGTAAGCGATCGATAAGCCGCTTCGTCAGGAGCTAACTCTCGTATCATGGCCATGTCCGTGCGGGCATGCGATAACATATCCACAAAATTATAGACGATCACATTCAAATCATTCTTAAATAGATTGGATACAGTATCGGCCAAATCCCTGCCTTCCTCCAATTTCTTTATTTTGTGATACGAGAATTTAATAGGCAAATTATTCTTACGAATCTGTCGCGCCAAAAATTCATCCTCAAAATTATTTTTCCCCTCATCATCAATTTCACTAATCCATAAATCGGGATGCGTCTTCACCATGTCAGCCGGTGTTAGTCCCGAAAAGATGGAATTGCGCGCGTAGGCTGTAGTAGTTGGTAAAATCGAATAATAGGTCTCTTCCCGATCAACATTAAAATAGTCATCGATGATCGGCTCCAATGTCTTCCATTGATCATATCTCAAATTATCGATAAGGATAAAAAAACAAGGGCGGTTTTCCTTCAACTCCGGAAAGACCTTTTTCTTCATCAATTGATGAGATAATAGTGGCTTCACAGCCTGCGGATCATTCAGCCAGCTTTCATAATTCCGTTTAATGAATTTGCAGAAATTACTGTTTGCCTCCACCTTTTGCATTTCAAGCACCTCAGACATACTATCATTATCACCAATGTTCATTTGCAATTCCCAAAAAACAAGCTTCTTATAAATATCAGCCCATTCTTCATGGTTGAGATTGTCAGTAAAGGCCATGCTGATTTTCTGAAACTCCTGTTGGTAGCTGAGGTTGGTTTTCTCCATCACCAATCTCTTATTGTCCAAAATCTTTTTTACAGACAATAAAATTTGACTAGGGTTGATCGGTTTAATAAGATAGTCGTCAATCTTAGCACCGATGGCTTCTTCCATAATAAGTTCCTCTTCGTTTTTGGTAATCATTACTACCGGAAGATTTGGCTTATGGTTTTTAATAAGTGTCAATGCCTCCAATCCTGACATACCCGGCATGTGTTCGTCTAAAAAAACAACATCAAAGTGTTTAGCCTCGCTGAGTTCCACTGCTTCGGTACCATTATTGACAGGGGTAATGTCATAACCCCGCTGTTGAAGAAACAAGATGTGAGGCTTGAGTAAATCAATCTCGTCATCTGCCCATAAAATATTATATCTTTGCATCGTTTCTGGCTCGAAAATTCTTTCTAATTTACGAGATATACCTCAATCTTGTTGATCGCTTGAATAAAAAGAAAATAATCAACGACCCTGTTTACGGGTTTATCTCCATCAGCAGTGAGCTTCTCTTCGATCTTATTGAACATCCGTATTTCCAGCGACTCCGCTACATCAAACAATTGGGGTTAACCGACCTGGTTTATCCGGGTGCGCTTCATACTCGTTTTCATCATGCTTTAGGGGCCATGCATTTGATGGGTCGTGTTTTAGATGATCTTAAAAATAAAGGTGTCGCCATCAATGAAAAAGAATTTGAAGCCGCACAAGTAGCCGTTTTGCTTCATGATATTGGCCATGGACCTTTTTCTCATTCTCTGGAAGAAACATTACTCCCTGGTATAAAACATGAAAGTCTCTCTTATCTCTTCATTAAAGAATTGAATATTCAATTTAATGGAGCCTTGGATCTTACTCTTAAAATGTTTCAAAACACCTACTCACGAAAATTCTTTCATGAATTGGTAAGCAGTCAGCTTGACATCGATCGTCTGGATTATCTGAAACGCGACTGTTTTTTTACAGGTGTAATGGAAGGAACAATTGGTGTGGAGCGCATCATTGCAATGCTCAATGTAGTTGATGATAAATTGGTGGTGGAGGAAAAGGGGATTTATAGTATTGAAAGTTTTTTGCACGCCAGAAGGTTAATGTACTGGCAAGTGTATCTGCACAAAACAGCCGTGAGTGCCGAGCGTATGCTCGTTAATATTATTAAGCGGGCACAATACCTTTGTCAATCTGGAGTAACTCTTTCAGGCAGTGAATCCTTAATGACTTTTCTTATGCACAACTATTCCATTGAGGATTTTAAGGAGAAGCCATCTTTAAAAGTAGCCTTTGGAAATCTCGATGATAACGATATTTGGGGCGCCATTAAACTTTGGCGAAACAATCCTGACTGGATTCTTTCCACCCTGTGTCAGATGTTACTGACGCGAAATTTATTCCAAATTAATTTATCATCAGATCCAATTAAAAAAGATAAAGTTGAAAAAGTAAAAGCTGCCATTTGCAATAAGTATAAAATTTTAAAGAGTGATGCAGCCTATTTTCTTTCCCATGGGGCTGTCTCCAATGAAGCGTATGTTGCCGAAGGGCAGACCATCAATATCCTCACCAAAAACAATGGAGTGATTGACATTGCAGAGGCTTCTGATTTGCCTAGCATAATAGCGATCAGTAAAATCGTGAAAAAAAACTATTTATGCTGGCCCAAAAATGTATCTTTGGTAGTGATTTTCGGAATCTTTATCATGATCGCCTAACCATTCTGTAGCATGGAGTTCACTGTTAAGCAAGTTGCCGCTATGCTGGGCGGAGAAGTGAAAGGAGAAGGAGCAGGTAAAATAAATATGCTTGCAAAAATTCAAGATGCCAGAAAAGGACAGATCTCTTTTCTATCCAATCCGAAATACGAGCAATACATCTATACGACACAAGCAAGCGCGGTCATTGTCAAAAAAGATTTCATACCACGAAAAGAAATTACAACTACCCTTATTTTAGTTGACGATCCTTATTCCAGCTTTACCACTCTTCTGGAAGAGTACCATAAACTCGTAAGTTTTCAGAAAACAGGAATAGAGCAACCCAGTTTTATCAGTGAGAAATCAATTGTCGGCAAGAATATTTATCGGGGAGCATTCTCTTACATCGGCCACAATGTAAAGATTGGAGATAACGTAAAAATTTACCCTCATACCTATATAGGAGATAACGTGTCAATCGGAAATGATACTATTCTCCACTCCAATGTCAGGCTTTATGCCGATACCCGGATTGGAAACAACTGTGTTATCCATGCAGGCACGGTGATTGGAAGTGATGGTTTTGGCTTTGCTCCTCAAGCCGATGGCAGTTATAAGACTATTCCGCAATTAGGCAATGTGATTATCGAAGATAACGTCTGCATAGGGGCAAATACAGTGATTGATTGTGCAACACTCTATGGTGACTCGACCATCATCCATGAAGGTGTGAAGCTGGACAATCTCATACAAATAGCACATAATGTCGAGATCGGAAAAAATACAGTGATCGCTGCTCAAACCGGAATCTCAGGCTCGACTAAAGTTGGAGACAACTGTATCATTGCTGGTCAAGTGGGCTTGGCGGGCCATTTGGTAATTGCCAACAATACAAGTATTGGCGCGCAAGCGGGAATCTCCAAATCAATTAAAGAGGAAGGACAACGCATCATTGGATATCCTGCTTTTGAGATCAAAGATTATTTCAAGTCTTATGCTGTTTTCAAAAGATTACCTGACCTCAACGATAGATTAAGAGAGCTTGAAAAGAAAGTTCTAAGCACCGACCCTTTAATAGAGAAGGCTGCAGAAAACGGAGATCACTAGATCAACCTAAGCGAAATTCACTTTTTTATCAATTATTAGCCATATTTGGCTCAAAATATAGCCTTTTTGGTTTATCTAGAGAATCAGGGTTAAATTTGCCCACTTTTTACAATTATGATGCTAAATCACAAGCAGCAAACAATTAAGAAGTCTGTCACCCTATCTGGCGTAGGTCTTCATACAGGAGTTCAGACGAACATGACCTTCCTGCCCGCCAAGCCCAATCATGGCATTAAATTTCAGCGCATTGACTTACCAGGATCTCCGATTATTGATGCCGATTGTGATCGGGTAGTTGATGTATCTAGAGGAACAACCATTGAGCAAAGTGGTGCACGAGTCAGCACGATTGAGCATACGCTGGCCGCTTGTGTTGGTCTTGAGATAGATAATGTTCTGATTCAATTGGATGGACCAGAGCCTCCCATTATGGATGGTAGCTCCATTCAATTTGTAAATATTTTGAAGGAAGCGGAGACCGAAGAGCAAAATGCATTACGCGATTTTTTCGAAGTACAGGATGGTATCTTCTATAGGGAAGCTGCACGCAATGTAGAAATTGCTGCTCTCCCATTGGATGATTATCGGGTTACGGTAATGATTGACTACAACTCTCCTGTATTAGGAAGTCAACACGCCTCAATTACGAACATCCGCCAATTCGAGAAAGAAATTGCCTCATGCCGTACCTTTTGCTTCTTGCATGAATTAGAAATGCTCTACAAAAATAATCTCATCAAAGGAGGAGATTTGAACAACGCCATTGTCATTGTTGACCGTGTAGTGGAGCCGCACGAACTTGACAACATTGCCAAAATGTTGGGTAAGCCAAAGGTTGAAGTAAAGAAAGAAGGGATTTTAAATAACATTGAGCTACGCTACAACAACGAGCCAGCACGCCATAAACTCCTGGACATCATTGGTGATCTATCATTAGCAGGAAGACCATTGAAAGCACAAATACTTGCTGCTCGTCCCGGGCATGCTGCCAATGTTGCTTTTGCCAAAAAATTAAAAAAGGCAATGGCGGATGCCGATAAAAAAGGAGTGCCGCGCTACAATCCAAGTTTACCTCCTGTAATGGATATCAATCATATTGTAAATACGCTTCCGCATCGCTATCCTTTTTTACTTGTAGATAAAGTGATTTACCTTGATCAGGAAACAGTGTGTGGGATCAAAAATGTGACCATGAATGAACCATTCTTTCAGGGACATTTTCCGGGCAACCCCGTGATGCCCGGTGTATTGCAAGTAGAAGCCATGACGCAGGTAGGCGGTATTCTGGTATTGAATACTGTTCCAGATCCTGAAAATTATTGGACTTATTTTCTTGGAATTGAAGACTTCCGCTTTAGAAAAATGGTTCTTCCTGGAGACACATTAATTATTCAATGTAACCTTCTGGCCCCCATCAAACGAGGCATTGCTAAAATGTCGGGCAGAGCGTATGTTGGCTCAACCCTTGTGTGCGAAGGAACCATGACCGCCAGTATTGTCCGCAAAGATTCATGAGTCACCATCCTTTAGCCAATGTACACCCCGAAGCAAAAATTGGAAACAATGTTGTCATTGATGCTTTTGCTACCATTCAAAAAGATGTCATTATTGATAACGGAACCTGGATTGGACCCAATGCAGTGATCTGGGATGGCGCCAGATTAGGTAAAAATGTTAAAGTTTTTCCCGGAGCCTCCATATCAGCAGTACCTCAAGATCTCAAATTTGCCGGTGAAAAGACGGAGACTTTTATTGGAGATAATACGGTAATCCGTGAATTTGTTACCATCAGTAAGGGTACATCTGACAAATTCAAAACAGTTGTTGGTAATAATTGCTTGCTGATGGCTTATGTTCACATCGCTCACGATTGCTTTGTTGGAAACAATTGCATCTTAGCAAATACGGTTCAGGTAGCTGGTCATGTTACCATTGATGACTGGGCGATCATTGGAGGCGCTAGTGCATTGCACCAATTTGTAAAGATAGGGTCTCATGTAATGATCTCAGGAGGATCGCTGGTAAGAAAAGATGTGCCCCCCTTCATAAAGGCAGCACGCGAGCCACTTACCTATGCTGGTATCAATAGTGTAGGCTTAAAAAGAAGAGGATTTTCTTCAGAAAAGATTAATGAGATTCAGGAAGTCTATCGCTACATCTTCTTGAAAGGCCTCAACAATTCAAAGGCGCTTGACCTAGTGGAGAGTGAACTGCCACCCTGCGAAGAGCGTGATCATATTGTGAATTTCATTCGCAGTTCAGAAAGAGGCGTAATCAAAGGTTTCTCGACCAGCAGTCAGACGTTCGAATGAAGATTTCAGTTGAAACACTGGGAAAGCGATTTAATCGGGAATGGATTTTTAAGAACTTAACCTACACCTTCGAGGAAGGGACTACCTATGCCATAGTAGGGCCTAATGGCTCCGGCAAATCAACATTACTTCATATCTTGTGGGGACAAATGCCTGCGAGCATCGGAACGGTTTCTTACTCCCATCAACAAAAGCAAATTGCCCCGGAGGATGCTTACCAATCGTTGGCCATTGCTACTCCCTATATGGATTTAATTGAAGAATTTACTGCTAAGGAGATGATTGATTTCCATTTTCAATTTAAAAAACCTCGAGCCAGCAGATCTTCAAAGGAAATATTGGATTGCCTGGAATTAGGCCAAGCCAGCAATAAGCGATTGTCTAATTTTTCCTCTGGGATGCGTCAGCGAATGAAACTTGGTCTTGCTTTCTATTCTGAAGTCCCTATCATCTTTTTAGATGAACCCTCGACAAACCTTGATAAAAAATCTATTGGGTGGTATCACACCGAACTCAGTAAATTACCAAAAGAATGCTTGATTTTTATTGCCTCCAATCAGGAGCATGAATATCCTTCTACCGCAAAAAAAATTGATATTTTGGACTATAAATAAGGTTACAATAGCGAAAATGCTAAGATTAAACTCTGAATTCTGGCAAAATTCAAAAACTCCGACTATCGGCAGTTTTTTTAAAGCACTCATTTTAGTAAGTTTAAAATGATTTTAACCCTTTGATGATGAAAATAGCAGGAAAAATTCTAGTTGGTTTAATGGTAATTGGAGTCCTATTGACCTATACCGGATGTAAAAAGAAGAAAGACGACCCTGAACCTATTACAGATCAGCAGATTGAAAAACTGTCAAAGCCTTGGAAAGTTACAACTGTTACTCTGGACGGGGTTGATAAGAAATCAGATTATGCAAATTTTACGCTCACGTTATCCGGAACGAAAGGCACAACAAGCATCGGTTATACTACTGCTGGACGTCCGGCTTTGAGTCCCTGGGCCTCCAGTGGATCATTTACTTTTGATGCCACCACACCGGAAACAAAATTAACCAGAGATGACTCAGTACCTGTTACTTATTCAGTTTCAGAGACTTCGCTTCAGACGAGCTTTCAATATAGTGGAGCAGGGTTTGCAAGAGTTAGCGCAGTAAAAGGCCAGTGGGTATTTACTTTTGGTCTATAAACTAGCTTAAGGATATTTAAAGGCTACCTCAAAAGGGTAGCCTTTTCTTCTTATTTCCCCTTCCATGGTCTGTGTCTTCACAGACCACACTTAGATGGCATCAAGTTTCGGTCTGTGAGGACACAGACCGAGGTTAAGATATTTACTTTTGATTAAAAAGTAATTAGAGGAATTTTAAAAGTTGCTCAAAAGGTCGGCCTCTCCTTTAATAACAACATTGCTTCACCGTGGTCTGTGTCTCCACAGACCACATTAGATTGCATGAGATTTCAGTCTGTAGGGTAACAGGAGCACCGCCTCTCTTTGATCTGTGTCCCACAGACCACACATGAATGACATGAGGTTTCGGTCTGTGAGGACACAGACCGAGGATTAAGATTTCAGTCTGTGAGGACACAGACCGAGGTTTAGGTATTTACTTCAAAATAACAACCGTTATCCCTGCTCCTCCTCGCTCGACATGCTCATCTGCAAAGGAGGCAACAGCTTTCAACGATTTTAACTTCTCACGAATTATTTTTCGCAATACACCTTCACCAGTGCCATGCAAAATCTTTATTTCATGCTGACTTAATAGAATGGCATCATCCAGAAATTGGTCAAGAAGAGTATTAACTTCTTCAGCTCGTTTACCTCTTATATCCAACGTACTTACAAACCTCGACTGTTTGTGATGCATGTCAAGCCCCAATGCCCTTGCCTTTGAAAAGGTAGGATTGGCCTCTACCCGATCGCTTCTGATCAGTCGGTTAATTTTTACAGTAGATCGAAGATCACCAAACTGAACCAAGGCTGAACTATCCTTTTTTGAAATCACAGTTCCTGAAACTTCTTGTCCAATTAGCCTTACGCTGTCTCCCTCTTGAATATCTTCCTTGCCAATGGAACTCGGTTTTGATTGGGATGGTGCAACTTTTTCAGTCAGGGCTTCAAGGTTCTGCCTGATTTTACGGGTTTCCTTTTTTTCTGCTTTATTTTCACGAATGTGTCGGATCGTTTTTTCTATTTCACGGTTTGTTTCTTTCAGCAAAAACGAAGCTTCATCTTTTGCTTTATTGATGATTTCCTTTTTCCTGGATTCCATTTCAGAAGAAAGTTTTTCGTATTTAGCCAGTGTCTCAGTCAGCATTTTCTCTTTCTGTTTCAGTTCAATTTCTTTTTTTGCGACAGCTTGTTTTTCATCAGCAACTGTCTTCATCAAAGATTCAAGACCGGTAAGGTCAGTGCCAATGATACGCTCGGCTGAAAGTAGGGTCTGTTTTGGAAGGCCTGTTTTACGCGCTATCTCCAAAGCAAATGAACTTCCCGGCTTTCCAATTTCAAGTTTAAAAAGCGGCTCCAAATTTCTTGAATCAAAGAGCATTGCCCCATTGCGGATACCTGTATTATTCTCAGCAAAGAGTTTAAGATTATAATAGTGAGTAGTGGCTACTCCCCAGACTTGCTTTTCAAGCAAAGTCGCAAGCACGGCCTGGGCTATTCCTCCACCGAAATTAGGATCCGTCCCTGCACCTAATTCATCCATCAAAACAAGGGTCCCGCCCGATGCATGCTGAATAAAATGACTCATGTTCCTTAAGTGTGAGCTATAGGTGCTCAAATCATTCTCTATCGATTGTTGATCTCCTATATCCAAAAAGATATCCTCAAAAATACCAAGGGTCGATTTATCATGCAGAGGAACCAACAAACCGCACTGCCCCATGTATTGTATCAACCCTACGGTTTTTAAGCAGACTGACTTGCCTCCGGCATTGGGTCCTGAAACCAAAAGCATGCGATCATTCAATGTCAGATCAATGGTGAGCGGAACAATACTCCGCTTTCCCTTTAGTGTCAGGTACAATAAAGGGTGCCTTGCCTGCATCCAATTTAAATCCGGAGAGTCGGTCAGGTTTGGTAAATCGGCATCCATGTCTTGTGTCAATTTTGCCTTGGCCCTTGTAAAGTCGATCCATGCGAGAAATTGATAGGCCTGTCTTAGCTCGGGTAAATGAGACCTGAGGAGAGCTGTTAACTCTTTCAATATTTTAATAACTTCTCTTCGATCGGCATGCTCAAGATCTCTGATCTCATTGTTTGCCTCCAAGACTTCAGCCGGCTCCAGATAAATAGTTTGCCCCGTTGCCGATTCATCTAGGATAAAGCCCTTTAACTTTCTCTTGTGTTCCGATAGAATCGGGATGACTACTCTGCCTTCTCGAATGGCAGGCGAGACTCCATCGGGCACCCATCCGTGACTAACTGCTTGTCTAAAAATTTGCTCCGTAATTTTTCTGGCTCTCCCCTCTTCCTCTCGAAGTCTTTTTCTAATGCGTGCCAATTCTACGCTCGCATTATCTTTTATCCTACCCCGCTCGTCTAATTTAGAAAGTAGGGTATTCAGTATGCGCGCAGGAACATTTACAGGCTCGCTCAACTTCCATAGCTCTGGGTAAACTTCTTTAGTTTTAAAAAGAAAGGATTGGCAATCAACAATGACTTGAAGTGAAAGTGCGATTCTCAAAAAATCTTCTTCCTCAACAAAACTCTCTTCAATTGCTATAGTTTGAAATAGTACTTCAGGATCAAAAAAATTGGCGGTAGGAAAAGCTTCGCCTTTATCAAGAATTTGCTTGAACTCAAGGTTTTGATTCAACCCTGTCTTCACCTGTTCAAAATCGGAAGAGAAAATCATTCTTTCTACCAGCCTCTTGCCCAGAGAGCAAAGGCAATAGTTGGTTAGTCTTATCCGGATTTGGTCAAAACCAAGTTTTTGTTCAACATCAGAAGGATAAATCATAACCTTATTTAGGCGATGGCTCGGTAGCCTTTTGCTCACGGAGGCTTAGTGTGTCGATCACTGCATCGTAAATCTGTTCCAGCTTGGAAGGGTTATTAAAGTAGTAGGTATATGTTTTTCGCAGCACAGAATCAGAAACACCTTTCTCCTTCAGGAAAGATTCCTCAAAGGGCAGAAACAGTTGCAGGGCTGAATCTCTAACGAGAGTCGTATTACCTATTCTGGCTTCAGCCAAATAAAACTCAAC
>JANNRV010000026.1:0-2041 GCA_031401775.1 Bacteroidia bacterium
AGTGAGCAAAATATGATCAATTAATTCTTTTGGAATGGCTTTGTTTGAGAAGTCGCGTACGGTGCGCCTTTGGTCCATCCAATGATAGAAGTCTTTGCTGCGTTGTAGCATTTCAGGTTCCGGAAAGGTTTCATGTTGGTACGCTACAAACTCGTATCCATCAATAGTTTTGCTTGAGTGGGGCATGGCAATAAATAACTATGCTAATTAAGAATTTTCTTATGTATTGTCTTGCAAGCTAGCTGACAAGTTTGAATTAACACAAAAGCTTTTTAAGTAATTCATAGATGGCTAGTTACTATCTCATAATAGATTGATACTTTATTTCGCTACTTTTAAATTGTCTGTTAATAAATTTTCCTCTGAACATGACTTATTTAAAACGAATTATATTTCTGCTCTTCATAGTTATGTTGGGATCCTGTTTACCCAAAGAAAAATTGAATTCTGCATTGCCTGACACGAGTTGGGCGTTGCTGCCCTTCGTTAAGATTGATAGTGTAAATCCCATTCTTTCCGCAGGAAGGGGAAAGTTTAATTGCCCCATATTAAAACGAAGTGTGTTCTGGGAAGAAAAGGATGTTTTTAATCCGGCTGCGGTTGTTCGTCATGATACGGTCTTTCTACTGTATCGCGCTGAAGATAGGATTGGTAAGTATGCTGGTACCTCGCGCATAGGGATTGCTACAAGTACAGATGGCCTTCACTTTGTTCGAAGGGAAGAACCTGTTCTGTTTCCTAATGAAGATTTTATGAAAATGTATGAATGGGAGGGAGGAATTGAAGATCCCCGAATTGTAGAAAACAAAGAGGGCACGTATATAATGACTTACACGGCTTATGATGGTAACCTTGCACGATTATGCATTGCTTCTTCGATGGATTTATTAACATGGACAAAGCATGGCACAATGCTCACCGGAAAATATCTCAATTTATGGAGCAAGTCAGGTGCAATTGTTGCCAGCCGAGTGGGTGATAAAATTATTGCACAGAGGGTAATGGGTAAGTATTGGATGTATTTCGGAGATACCGATTTATTCCTTGCCAGTTCTGATGATTTGATTCACTGGCAGCCCGTTGAGGAGAATGGCAAGCTCAAACCGGTCCTTAAGCCGCGCAAAAATTATTTTGACAGCCGGTTGGTTGAAAGTGGGCCTTATGCTTTGATGACGGAGAAAGGAATTGTATTGATCTACAATGGTATGAACCATGACACAGAAGGTGATTCAACCCTAGCCACAGGTGCTTACTGTGCGGGCCAGGTGTTGTTTGATGCAAACGACCCATCTCACCTAATCGACAGGCTTGAAGATAACTTCCTGCGACCGGACCAACCATATGAAATTTCAGGGCAGATCAATCAGGTCTGTTTTGTAGAAGGGCTTGTTCCTTTTAATGGAACGTGGTTCTTATATTTTGGAACAGCCGACTCTAAAATTGCTGTAGCCACTTCCCCTATACAGAAATTGGAATAAGATTTAGGGCAGAAAAAAACTACTTGTGACGCGCCTTCAATACGGTAACTACATCGTCTAACGCATATCCCTTTGCGGAGAGTAGCACGAGGTAGTGATACATCAAATCAGCCGCTTCATTCAGAAAAAGATCTTTGTTATTATCTTTTGCCTCGATGACCAGTTCAATAGCCTCTTCACCTACTTTCTGAGCTACTTTATTGATGCCAGCATTAAATAGACTTGTGGTATAAGAGCCTTCTTTCGGATTCCTTTTCCGATCTTGAATAATCATTTCCAAAAAAGATAGTCCATTTTGTTGATTGACTTCTCCAAAGCAAGTATCGGTGCCGGTATGGCACGTTACTCCTTTGGGCGTTACCTTAATGAGAAGTGTATCTTGGTCACAATCAAGTGTAAGATCAATCAAGGCCAAGTAATTGCCTGAAGTTTCTCCTTTTGTCCATAGCCGTTGTTTGCTGCGACTATAGAACGTAACCCGCTTTTCCTGCATTGTTTTCTGAAGAGCCTCTTCATTCATGAAGCCTAACATCAAGACTTTCTGGGTAACGTTGTCCTGTATG
>JANNRV010000027.1:0-26632 GCA_031401775.1 Bacteroidia bacterium
C
Source organism: Bacteroidia bacterium (assembly GCA_031401775.1). Lineage (GTDB taxonomy): Bacteria > Bacteroidota > Bacteroidia > Cytophagales > Cyclobacteriaceae > ELB16-189. Next base: position 2 of record JANNRV010000027.1, read on the forward strand.
AAAAACTGACTCGGTAGCAAGCAAAGTAGTTTATAATGCGGCACCTTTTGGTATAACAAACTTTGGCGGAACTCAATTTCCCTCTTTCCTGCCGAAAGCGAATGTCAACCTTACCGTTACATTTACTTCTATTGGAACGTGTCAGAATACCGCAACTAGTTTCTTTCCGGATATCCAGCCGGGTGCAGACAGTGTAGTGTGGGATTTTGGAGACATGAGTACAACTAAAGGATGGAGTCCTATTCATACCTATACACAGGCACAGGCGTTTAATGTGAGTCTAACGGCATTCTATCAGGGCCAGATGCAAGTAGCAACATTGCCCGTCACGATAACCGCGTTTCCATTACAACTGCAACTTGTGCAAGATACAACTGCTTGTCGTAGTGAATTTCCTCCTCCCAGAGGTACTTCTTCTCCTACTCAATTTCAGGTAAGAGTAAATGCAACAGGAGGAACGCCTACTTCCTACACGTGGTCTAATGGAGATCTGGGGCAAACACTCACTCCTGATTCTGCGGGATATTATTATGTTGTGGTCTCCGATGCATCAGGCTGTTCAGCCTATGCGGGAGTCAATGTAAAAGAATATGGACTACAGGATCAACGGGCAAACATTTGGTATTTCGGAAACAAGGCAGGTATTGATTTTAATGTTCAGCCACCGGTAGCACTCAATACGAGTGCCATGGATGCACCCGAAGGCTGCGCAATCATTTGTGACAGAAATGGAAATGTAATTTTTTATACAGATGGAGATAACGTATTTGATAAAACAAACACGTTGATCGATACGGGCATTGGAGGTGATCCTCTTGCTGCTCAATCCTCATTAATAGTACCCGTAACCGGAGATGAAACGCTCTATTATATCTTCACAACAGAAGCTATTAGTGGTACTTCGCTAAATCAATTAAAATATTCACTCTTTGATCTGAAGCAGAACAGCGGTAATGGAGCTGTTGTAAAAAAAGACGTGCTGCTTTTTGCCAAGAGCACAGAACGGATTACCGCCAGTGGGCAGTGGTTAATCGCCCATGAATATGGAAATAGTACCTTCCGCGCTTATCCCATTAGTGCAGCAGGAATAGGCGACCCGGTTTATTCCAGTGTTGGATCAGACCATACGTTCAAATCACAAGCCAACGGAGAAGGCTACATGAAGCTGGGCCCCAGAGATAATCTCGCGGTTGCACTATCTACTCCAGGCACGAGCAATCTGGTGGAACTCTTTCATTTGAATGACACTACAGGTTTAGTTAACAATTACCGGAAGATTGATTTAAAAGAACCTGCGGGGCAAGTATACGGTATTGAGTTTTCTCCCGGTGGTAATAAAGTCTTTGCTACTGTAAAAGGGAGTCCAAGCCCCTCTACTATTTTCGAATATTCAATAGACTCCATTGAGAAGCCACACTTCAAACAAAAAATTTCACAACCTGCCGAACTGGGAGCAATTCAATTAGCACCCGATGGACAAATCTATGTTGCCATTAATGGCAGTAATATTCTTGGTAGCATTCAGGCAAATGAAGATACGACTGCACTTTCTTCTTACAACGCCAGCGGATTTACGCTCGCAGCGGCAACCAATAGCAGACTTGGTCTTCCTAATTTTGTTCAACAGATTTCAAATGCTTTTGGAGGGCCATCTATATCCGTTGCCGGGATATGTACCGGTGATTCAACCCGATTTACCGGCATAGCTACGGATGCCATAGATGATTTCTTTTGGACATTTGGTGATGGTGGAACTTCAACACTACCCAATCCAAGTCACTTATATGCCGCTGCAGGTACGTATACTGTAGCCATGAGGCTAACCAATCGCTGTAGTCTAGATACGCTACTCTCACAAAAAGTGACAATTTTCAATTCACCACCAAATCCTACCATACCCGGAGCAATTGCGTTATGCACAGGCGTGGTAACACTAGATGCTAACACGGCCAATTTACCCGGCACTACTTACTTATGGTCGAGCGGACAAACAACCAAAACATTAACATTTACCGAACCTGCATTCATTTCTGTCACCAATACGGATGTTAATGGTTGTACCTCCACTGCACTAAGTATCGTTGCAGATAATCGACCGCAGGTAGATTTGGGACCTGATCTAACAATCTGTCAAAATAATGCAACTCCAGCATTGAATGCCCAAAATCCAGGAACTACCTATGCATGGCAAATTAATGGAGTCAATTCAGGAGCCTCTCAAACGCAGTCGGTGAGCACAGCCACTACGGGTGTGTTTGCGTATTCCGTTACCGTAACTGATCCTATCACTACCTGCAGTGTCACAGATCAAAAGACATATACTGTAAATGTCTCTCCTACTTTTACTTTATCGGGAACAAATCCAACTGCATGTGGTGTTGCCGATGGATCAATTACTCTTCAATTTAATGCCTCTGCCCCGGCAGCTGGTCCATACTCCTTCTTTCTCAGTGGCCCGAGTGGGTTTAATCAAACTGGAATTGACAGAACGGCCCCTTCTACTGCCGGTCCATTTGCTGGTCAGAGAGCAGGAACTTTTTCAGGAATTGTCACCGATCAAATCTCCGGCTGTACAATCTCACAATCCTTTGGTTTAAGCGATGCCACCTTTACAGCCAATGCAACACCGGTAACTAATTGTGATCCCATAACCTTTTCGGTGACAACGGTCGGAGCATTTACACCACCACTTACTTATATCGTTACTAATGGAGCAACAGGAACAAGTATCTCGAGTAGCTCACCTATTTCGCCCTTTACAACTACTCCCCCAATTGCCGTACAACCGGGAACTGTTTCAACATTCACAATTCAGTTAACAGACAATGTGGGTTGTATTCGCAGTATTAATCAGAATGTCACTCCTGCGAATCCCGTGCCCGTCATCATTACTCCAAATCTTTGTGTAACGCCTCCAACCGTAACTGCATCCGGAGCGACTAGTTATACCTGGAGTTCAAATGTTGTGGGTAGCATTGTTGGATCAACGACAAACGCTACAATTCAACTACAGACCAATGTAGGCACCATCATCTTAACAAACACCGCCACAGCTGTACCAGCTTGCCCCAATACACAAAATATTACGATCGATGTAACCAATGCCATTACTCCCACTTTTACACAAAGTGATGCGTGTAGTTCTTCTGTCATTTTAACGGCATCACCTGCAGGTCCATTTACGTACCGATGGTATAAAGCAGGAGTCTTTCAGCCAACGCTCCTTGGAAAACAAATTTCATTGGGAATTTCTGAGAATGGAGCTTCTTATGCTGTAGAAACATTTAATACCCTTAATGGATGTGTTATCCAATCCGCGCCTCAACCAGTTTCTGTGGTGGGACCAATATCAGCAAGTCTTACCTCTACACCGGCTTGCGATGACAATAAACCCTTCACCTTAAGTGCTGCTTCTGTTGCAACAGGGGTATCGTATGCATGGTTTTTTAACAGTAGCACAACACCGATTGCCGGAGCTAATGCTGCGACACTAGATCAGACTGCAGCAGGCAACTACAAAGTAGAAATCTCCAAGGCAACCTGTAAAGCAACAACTTCCATTCAAATCACGAAAGCTCCAGTACCTGTGGGTACGCTACCTCCTCGTGCTATTGTTTGTGATGATCCTGATAACAATGATCCTAAAACAAAACAAATAGACCTCGATCCGGGGGCATTTTTAAGGTACAATTGGTTTAAAAATGATCTTATACAGAATAATACCAATCGAGTATTCACAGCCGATACAAAAGGTATCTATAAAGTTGATCTCACCAATGCATTTGGCTGCGTAGCCTCTGATCAAACAGAAGTACGCAATGACTGTTTCCCTAAAATTACCGGGCCGAATGCTTTCCGGCCTACCAGTGGGCAGGGCACGAACAAAGAATTCTTTGTGTATAGCTTCTTTATCACAGATCAATTCCAGGTATTCATCTATAACCGTTGGGGCGAACTTGTCTTTCAATCCAATGACAGGAATTTCAAGTGGAATGGAAATTATAACAATACAGGACAGGCTCTTCCCGGTGGCACTTATGTCTACATCGTTAAGTACACCAGTTCCTTCCGACCTGAAAAAGGAGTCCAGGAGCAGCGGGGAGGTGTGGTTCTGCTTCGCTAATTCATAAAAAGAAACTAAATAAAAGGCATCCCATAAAAGATGCCTTTATTTTTTGATCTAGTTTAATTAACTATGCAAGGTCGTAAAAAGAAACTCTATGAAAAAATATACAATCCTTACTTCCTTTATCGTTTTGATCACGATCACGATTGGCATGAGTCAGATTTTCAAAACCTCTTTGACCCTGACGGTAAGAGATGAAATAGGAAATGCGGTGGCCGGTGCAACGGTAAAGTTGTTCGAGAAAGAAGAAGATTACTTGAAAGAAACCAATCCCTCAGCAGAAGGAATTACAGATGCAAAGGGTATTGCCAAGTTTAAAAACCTGAAATCAATTCCCTACTTCGTCCTCGCACGCAAAGAGGATAAAGACAATGCCGGAGGCGGTGAGCAGACGGGTAAACTTGAAGAAGGTAAATTCAATAAGGCAACCATCGTTATCCAGTAATTATTAATTGCTTCAGGAAACCAAATACATTGCCGTTATCGCAAGCATCTGTGTGAGATGCGGGAAATGCGAAGCCCGTCCGACTGGAATCATCCGGGCGGGCGATCCACTGGTAACATTAGTTTAAACCCAAAACATCCCTTGACCTCTCCGGATTTAATTTCTCGGTTGCAACACTATTCCGGATATGCGGAGGAATCGGTTGTGGTCAATCAATTCTTAGAACTACTGAAACATCCACGTGCCTATCATCGTGATCATTTACCCGGTCACATTACTGGCTCCGCATGGATTGTGAATGAAAGTCGAACTCAAACGCTCCTCATCCAGCATGCAAAATTGAAGCGATGGCTCCAACCAGGAGGGCATGCTGATGGAGAACGTGATATTCTGAGTGTAGCAAGGCGGGAAGCAGAAGAAGAGACAGGTTTAAAGAAATTCAAAGTTATAAGCGAGGATATTTTTGACTTGGATATTCATCTCATCCCCGATCGCAAAGATTTTCCACAGCATTGGCATTATGACGTTCGATTTCTCTTGGAAGCAGATGAAAAAGATGAACTTTTGATCAGTGATGAATCTACAGGCTTAAAATGGTTTGAACTTCACTTTCTCAACGAGCTGACTGAAAATAATAATTCCATCATGAGGATGGTTCATAAAACCAATATCTTGTGAACGATCATGGCAGAGATTGAAAAAGACATAGTAAAGGCATCTCAATTATTGAAGGCTGGAGAATTGGTGGCGATCCCCACCGAAACAGTCTACGGTCTTGCGGGTAACGCCCTAAATCCAGCTGCGATTACCAAAATATTTACTGTCAAGAACAGGCCTTCCTTTGATCCGTTAATTGTTCATGTGCATTCTCTTGAAAGGGCAAGTGAATGTGTCACTGAAATTCCTGATGTAGCGAAACGGTTGATCGATCGCTTTTGGCCGGGACCTTTGACATTGTTGCTTAAGAAAAATAAGCAGATTTCAGATTTGGTGACTGCTGGAATGGATATCGTAGGAATTCGTTGCCCGAATCATCCCCTAACAATCTCCCTATTGGCTCAATTGGATTTCCCTTTAGCGGCTCCAAGTGCAAATCCCTTCGGTTATGTTAGTCCAACAACTCCTGCCCATGTCAATGAGCAACTAGGAAGTAAAATCCAATATATTCTAGACGGTGGCAATTGCGAGGTTGGTATAGAATCTACTGTCCTTGGCTTTGAAAAGGGTAAGCCCATTATTTACCGATTCGGAGGATTAAGTCAGGAGAAGATTGAAGCCATTATAGGAAAAGTAGGAAGTAAAACTCAATCCACTTCCAATCCAAAGGCACCGGGGCAATCGATAAGTCATTACGCCCCAGCGAAGAGAGTTATTCTAGGAAATTTAATAGAGTTGGTAAAAACCACTGAAGCTCAAGTTTTTGGAATCCTGGCGTTCCGTAAGGCTCTTGAAGGAGTAAGTCCTAAGCATCAATTCATTCTCTCACCTTCCGGAAATCTGGAAGAGGCAGCACAAAATTTATTTTCCGCTCTGCGCGAATTGGATAAAATGAAAATCGATCTGATCTTAGCAGAAGAAGTTCCTGATGTAGGTTTGGGTAAAGCCATTAACGATCGACTGAGAAGGGCAGCAAAGTAATAAGCATTAATCTAAAAATTTTCAATTTATACAAATGAAAAAGTTACTCATCCTTACCGGTGGCGGAGATTGCCCCGGCCTTAACGCAGTCATCCGAGGCATTGCTAAACGTGCAAGCAAAGAAAACGATTGGGAAGTCTATGGCAGTATAGAGGCCTTTAACGGAGTGTTTAGCGAACCAACGAACATTATTAAACTAACCCGTTCGAAGACTGCGGGCATCCATGTGCGCGGTGGCACTATCCTAAAAACGACCAACAAAGGAAACCCTATCAATTTCCCGGTACCGCAGGCTGATGGTAGTGTAAAATTTATAGACCGATCTGATGAACTTGTCAAGAGAATAAAATCATTGGGATTTGATGCCGTCATTAATATTGGTGGAGATGGATCTCAGAAAATATCACAGGCCCTTTTTAAGAAAGGGCTTAATATTATTGGAGTACCTAAGACAATTGATAATGATCTTTCCGCCACAGATATGACCTTTGGCTTTCAAACAGCCGTTCAGATTGCCACGGATAGTTTCGATAAATTAGTAACTACAGCGGAGAGTCACGATCGTGTCATGATCATGGAGGTAATGGGAAGAGATGCAGGTTGGATTGCCTTGCATACTGCTATTGCCGGTGGTGCAGAAATTTGTATCATTCCGGAAATCCCTTATGACATTAAAAAAATAGTGAAGCGAATTCAGTCTCGTTATAAAAATGGACAAGGCTTTGTGAATATTGTAATTTCGGAAGGAGCAAAAGCGAAGGATGGAACGATTACTTCCGGCTTGGGATCCAAAGGCTCCGAACATGTGAGACTTGGTGGTGTGGCATTTCTACTTTCTAAACAACTCAAGGATGCCGGATGTGAAGCAGAGATACGCGAAACTGTGCTCGGACATGTGCAACGTGGCGGAAGTCCGACTGCCTTCGATCGGGTGCTCGCTACTTTATTTGGAGTAAAAGCCTTTGAACTTTTGTTAGAGGGCAAATTTGGAAACATGGTTCGGCTTAAAAATAATGCCATCGACTTTGTGAGTCTGGAAGAGGCAACCAAAAGTTATAATTCTGTAGAGAAAGACGGGTACATCGTAAAAGCAGCCAAAGGTATTGGAATTAGCTTTGGTGATTAATTGAAAACTATACTAAACGATTATTACTTTTGTATCGACCACATACTACTATGAAAACACTTAACGATATCAACTTCAAAGGCAAACGCGCCCTCATTCGTGTAGACTTCAATGTACCACTTGATAAGAGCTTTCAAGTTACTGATGACAATAGGATAAAGTCTACGATTCCCACGATCAAAAAAATCCTTAAGGACGGAGGTAGCTGTATCCTGATGTCTCACTTAGGCAGACCTAAAGGCGGTCCGGAAGATAAGTATTCCTTAAAGCACACCCTTAAAACTACGGAAAAGCTCCTAGGACAGACTGTACACTTTGCAAATGACTGCATCGGAGATGAAGCGAAAAACAAAGCTGCCAGCTTGAAAGCCGGTGAAGTTCTGCTATTGGAGAATCTTCGTTTTTATAAAGAAGAAGAAAAGGGAGACGTTGCCTTTGCGGAAAAACTATCCACGCTCGGTGAAATCTATGTAAACGATGCGTTTGGCACAGCCCATCGCGCGCATGCGTCCACTACGATTGTTGCACAATTCTTTAAAGAAAAGTGCGCGGGGTATGTAATGGCAGCGGAATTGGATAATGCCAAGAAAGTAATGGAAAAGGCAGATAAACCCTTTACCGCCATAATGGGTGGAGCCAAGATCTCCGATAAGATTTTGATTATCGAAAAACTATTAGATAAAGTGAATCACCTGATTATCGGTGGTGGCATGTCCTATACTTTTTTTAAAGCACTGGGTGGAAACATCGGTAAATCATTAGTGGAAGAAGATAAACTTGATTTGGCCAAAGAGCTCATTCAAAAAGCGAAGGCAAAAGGAGTTGAATTACATTTACCTATCGACTCCATTATTGCAGATAAGTTTGATGCTGCAGCTAACACTGCCATCTCCAATAACAACTCCATTCAAGAAGGTTGGATGGGACTTGACATAGGGCCCCAAGCGAGCGTTGTCTTCTCCAGAGTGATCGAAGATTCAAAAACTATTTTATGGAACGGTCCCATGGGTGTGTTCGAAATGGAAAAGTTTGAAAATGGGACAAAGGCCATTGCTGAAGCCGTGGTTCGAGCTACGTCTAAAGGAGCTTTCTCTCTCATCGGTGGAGGAGACTCCGCTGCTGCGGTAGCCAAATTTGGTTTTGAAGACAAGGTAAGTTATGTCTCTACCGGAGGAGGTGCGCTATTAGAGTATTTTGAAGGAAAGGTATTGCCTGGAGTAAAGGCATTGGAGTAATACCAAAAAGGGATTCCCTATACGGTGGGCCGAAAATTTTCATTGATTAAGAATCATGAATAGATATTTTCTTTTGGCTCTCTTGTTGTGCTTTCTCTGTGGAGATTGCGTTGGTCAGAAGTCACTATTGTTTACGAAGAACTGGCGCAAGCAGGCCATTTACCAAACCGGAGATGTGATTTCCTTTTGTGTGAAGGTTGACCCTAAAAAAATTACTGATCAAATTATAGGCTTTGAGGATAGCCTGATTGTTTTTAAGAATTACAAAGTAAACCCAAAAGAAATCACGCACATGTATGTGGATAAACAAACGGGCACGTGGTATTTCCTTAAATACAAATATGAAAAGCTTTTACTTTTTACAGGCATAGGGTATCTGGTGATTGACGGGTTTAATAATAAAGAGTTCAGCGAAGAAACACTCATCATCAGCGGATCGCTCATTGGGGCCGGACTATTGGCCAGATGGCTCATTAGTAAGAAAATAAAAATAAAAGGAAGTCGAAAACTGGTCATTATGCGATGACACAACCTAACGTGATGCATGGATTATAAAAGAATGCCCATTGAAATCGAATCACCTGAGCAAATGGGCTATGACAATATTAAATTCAACCTCACAGAAAGCTCTGTGAGAGATGCATTATTTCCTACCGATGAAATTGATCTAAAAAATCTCCTGCTCTCCTACGGAGATCACAAAGGGAAACCTGAACTTCGAAAATTGATTGCACACGAAACCAAAGCTATTTCTGCTGAACAAGTCTTAATTACGCCTAGTGCTGCAACCGCGCTATTCATCATCGCCACTACCTTATTGGATAACAAAAGTCACTTGATCGTGGTGAGGCCCAATTATGCCACCAACCTTGAAACTCCAAGAGCAATTGGCTGTGAAATCGATTATCTGGACGTCCGGTTTGAAGACAACTTCCAAATCAATTGGGATAGACTTGAATCGCTAATCAAACCCAATACAAAGCTGATCAGTGTGACACATCCGCATAATCCTACGGGAACATGCTTGTCGTCAAATGACTTTGCAAGGCTAACTAAAATAGCAAATACCACTGCGGCTTATGTTTTGGTAGACGAAACGTACCGTGAGCTTAATCGCGCTATTATGCAACCTTATGCAGCTGATTTAAGTTCGAAAATAATCTCTGTGGCTTCGATGTCAAAAGGTTACGGCTTACCTGGAATTAGAATTGGATGGTTGCTCACGCAAGACAACCGATTAATGGAAAAATTCTTCGCAGCTAAAGAGCAAATCATCATCTGTAATTCCATTGTTGACGAAGAGATTGGATATCATTTTTACAAAAACAAGAAAGACTATCTCCGGACGATAAACTTAATCTCAGCAGAACACTTTTCAATCGTTAAAGCCTGGATGGAAAATCAAGACTATATGGAGTGGATAGAGCCGCAGGGAGGTGTTGTATGCTTTCCCAGAATCAAACCATAGTTGAAAATCGATTACAAGAAATTCTACTCCGATCTGAATTCCAGATTTGGAACATTTGTAGGGCCTGGGCATTGGTTTGAAATGCCTGAAAATTACATGCGTATCGGCTTTGGCTATCCGTTAAAAGATGAATTAACTGGAGGGTTGGAAAATATAATTAAAGCTATTGAATTTCAATTGAAGTAGTTTATTTCAAGTGCAATACCCAAAATTCATCATAGACAACATCTCCGTTATCGACCATCTCGCGTAATACCTCTACAAATAGCTCCTGATCATGAGGAGAAACGGCTGTTTCAAGTTCTTCTGCGGATAATGGCTTCTGCTTCAGCAAATAAAAAATCTGGTCACGATAGTCTTTTAACGCAGTCTGATTTTCTTTCTTTCTCTTTTCAATACATACATCGCAAATGCCACACGGAATCAACGCCTCCTCATCAAAATATTCCTGGATCAACTCCATTCGACAACGGTGGCTTTGTGTCACATACGTAATCATGGCATCCTTCTTTTGCAATATCAGGCTTCTCCGACCTTCTAGTCTGGCCTTGTCAATGGGCAAGCGATCAGGATCTTGCCGGGAAAGAATAAACGTAACCCTTGGCCTATCCGATGCAGGCTCGTAGCTCAACAATTGCAGCTTTGCCAATTTTACGAGATCATCAGTAATATTTTTTGCGGTTCGTTTTAACGCTTTTCCCATTTGACTTTCCGAAATACCGATGAACTCCGTGAAAAGCTCGCCACCATAGAGTCGCAAAAGCGTCTTGATTAAAGGATCATACTTTTCGTTGGCGACTTGAAAATTATATAATCTTTTCTTGTCGATTGATAAATGCAATCTTGATGGCCTATAAAAGCTCTCGCTAAGCTGGATCAATCCCGTTTCTTCTAATTTCTTCAATGCCGGATACACGGCAGATGATTTCAAATTAAAGCGCTTACAGAATTCCTCTAGTTCAAAATCAAAACTTTCTCCCTGACTGCTACCAATGGCCAATTGATAATAATTAGCAAGTCCTTGATATATTTTTTTAAGATACTCAAGCCCAGGCTGTGATTGCTGAATCTTATGATCTAAGGCTACTACATCTGCATCATGAAAGATCAGAACAGCAAATGCACGCTTGCCGTCACGACCTGCACGCCCTGCCTCCTGATAGTACGACTCCAAATTTTCCGGCAAATCCATATGAATAACGGTCCGCACATCCTCTTTATTAATACCCATGCCAAAGGCATTCGTTGAAACCATCACTCTTACCTGCCCACTGACCCATTCATGCTGCCGACCGGTTCTTTCCTCATGTGTTAATCCTGCATTGTAGAAAGTAGATTTAATTCCCTGCTTATTCAACCATTTAGATAAATCCTGGGAGGCCTTCCGTGAGCGTACATAAACGATGGCGGTACCCTGAACTTTTCGAAGTACTTCCAATAATTTTTTCTCCTTATTTTCAGTTTTTCTGATAACAAAAGACAAGTTTTCCCTAACAACACTACGCTGAAAAATAGCTGGATTTTTTAATTCTAATTTATCAGTAATATCTGCCTTGACTATTCGTGTAGCAGAGGCCGTGAGTGCAATGAAGGGAACTTTGGGCTTGATGTCACGCAACTCAGCGATCTGAAGATACGGAGGACGGAAATCATAACCCCATTGAGAAATACAGTGCGCTTCATCAATTGCCACCAGACAAACATTCATTTTCTTCAACCGTTCGCGAAAGAGTTCGGTCAAAAGTCTTTCCGGTGAGAGGTATAAAAATTTTACTTGCCCATAAATACAATTATCTAAGGTGATATCTATTTCACGATGGCTCATGCCAGAGTGGACTGCATAGGCATGAATACCCCTTTTCTTTAGCTGCTCAACCTGATCTTGCATTAATGCAATCAAGGGAGTGATGACGATGCATACGCCTTCCAAAAGCAGGGTCGGCACTTGGAAACAAACTGATTTGCCACCACCTGTTGGAAGTAAGGCAAGGACATCTTTTCCTGCAAGCACCGCGTCAATGATTCCCTCCTGCGGCACCCGAAAGGTGTCGTGCTTCCAATATTGCTTTAGAATCTCTTTTGACTTCGTCACTGTTCAAAGTAGTACAAAAAGTGAGATATTTCTTTAGAGTTGATTTTAAAATAATGGGTATTTCCGGAAGCCTGACAAAAAATACTGCAACCCAGCCGACTTGAGCCTTCGTAGGCTTTTTGTGTTGAAAAACGAAGTTTCAACAAGTTGTCAAATGTTAAGCTATCTTCTTTGCATGCGCCATTACAGCGCGCAATTGGCCATAACCAAATTTTCCTTTCAGCACGTCATACAAATCTTTAGAAGTGCCACCTTCAGGCAATTGACGCAAGGCGTTGAGTATCGTTGTCACCGCTTCTTCAGTCATGAACTTAAAAATACTCACTCGCCCTTCACCCACGGCTTTGCCCAGGTGGCTCTCGATAGTACCGATCACAAGTTCGCGCTCTTTAGCAATTTGCTCCACTGTCATTCCACTATTGAGCATATCTACTGAAACATCATATGTACTCCGACCATCTTTACTTTTTGGCTTTCGTTCCTTACGTAGTTTTCGTTTTTTATCAGGAGGTGTTTCTTTATCCATTTGCTTGCGGATTTCGGTGAGCATAGCCGTACGTTCTTCGGCACGCTGCTTTGTGAGTGATTCAAACTCAAATTTATCATGGCCCTTCAAAATGGCTTCGGTCAACATTGCTGCCTTATCCACATCTTCTATCTTTTTACTTAGCAGTTGATCTAGATCGGTAAGGTGATTCATATAAGTCTTCACCCTCTTCTGTAGACGCGTGGTCTCAAGGTGATGCAATAGAACTTTGATATTTTGAACAAGCTTAGTTTTATAATAGGCACTTCCTTTCCGTATGCGCTCAAGTAAATTAACCGGGTCATTCGCGTTGAGTAAGTCATTCAGTTGGTCTTTGAATTTCTTTGTGTTGCCGGCTTCTGCTTCCAGTGCTTCTGCGATTTGAGTAAGCACCGGTTTCATGGTGTCTTCACTAAAACTCTCATCCGCTTGATCTTTTTGCACATAACGGATATCTTTAATGATGCCTCCGAAGTCAAATGTTTTGTTTAGCAATTGCTTGATAAATTGCTGCTGCCGTGCTTTCATTACTTCCCTCAATTGATGAGGTTGATGGTTGCTTTGCACAAACGCCACTACTTGCTGGTCGGTACTAATGACGGACGAACTGATAGGCGTCCGCAACGTCAGCCCCTCTAACGTGCGCAGCCGCGATAGCGCAACATACACTTGGCCATTGGCAAATGCCTGACCTACATCAATGATAGCCTTACTAAAAGTGAGGCCCTGACTCTTATGCACGGTAATAGCCCATGCTAACTTAACAGGATACTGTTCGAAAGAACCAATCACCTCTTCGTCAAGATCACGTGTACCTTCGTCAATCGTATATTTTTTATTCTCCCAACGAACTCGCTTTAGTTGATAACTTATATGACTCTCCGCCATCGCCACCCACACATCATCACCTTCAATTTTTTTTACGGTTGCCAGCTTACCATTAAAATACATTTTACTCTCGCTGTCGTTACGCACAAACATGACCTGAGTACCTTCCTTTAATTCTAACTTTGGCAGCACCGGGTACATGCTTTCCGGAAAATCTCCTTCAAGGTGAGCATCAAAAAAATGTGAAGTTGCTGTCAGGTGGCGGAGTTCTTTTTGATTGATTTCATCTGCCTTATTGTTGTGGGTGGTTAGGGTAATCACCTCGCGCAGGTTACCAATTTGCTCAGCCGTTTTCAAATACCCGTTCAGCGTATCGATATCCTCCTGCGTGGAGAGGTTGTTACGCAAATTATTTAAAATACTGATGAAGGCAGGATCATTTTGGCGAAAGATCTTGTCCAACTCAATGTAAACCAACGGATCTTCTTTTAATGCCTTGCTCTCATAAAACCAAGCGCTCTTATAATACCGGCTGAGCATTTCTTTTTCCTCATTTCTCACCACAGGCGGCAACTGATAGAGATCACCAATAAAGAGTACCTGCACTCCGCCAAAACTCTGAAAAAAATTTCCTCGCGCTGCCTTCATACGGTAGTCGATGGCATCCAGCAGGTCTGCCCGCATCATGCTTACCTCATCAATCACCAGCAAATCAATGGAACGCAGCACTTGCTTACGCGCACTATTGAGCGGATGCTTTCGCGCCAACGTATTTTGATTGATAAACTTTCCGCCTTCACTTATGTCATCCGATAGAGTTCGGTCAGGAAGAAAGGTGACCGGTGGTAATAAAAATTGGGAATGAATTGTCACTCCTCCGGCATTCAACGCAGCTATACCGGTGGGCGCCACTACAATGTGAGATTTATGAGTGAGTTTACTAAGATTTTTCAGAAACGTAGTCTTACCAGTGCCTGCCTTGCCGGTGAGAAAGATATGGCCAGAAGTGGTATTAATAAATTGAGCAGCCGTTGTGAGGAAATCTTCCATGTTGCGAAGCTACACAGAAATTATTTTTCTAATACATTAAGCCTCACCCCATCTAAGCCTTTGCGACATAGGAATTTCACCTTCCCCTCTCCGGCCGGAGAGGGGAGCTACTCCATTAGCCAAAATATAGCCATTTGATGGGGAGAGGTTTTAAGATGTTGAGCTACGACAATTTGCAATGTACTTGTTAGTTGATATCATCACCAATTCAACTCCTCTTTTGAAAGAAAGGCTTTGATTCCTTTTCTAAAATCATCCGTTGTGCGTGCATACGCATTTTGCTCACTGGCATAGTCCAATGCTTCGGCCAACTTCATAGACTGTACCTCTTCAATCATTTTCTTTGTCAATTCCATAGATTGTGTGGAGTTGTTTTTAACCAGCTTCCCGACAAACTCCAAGACGGTATGTTCTATCGAGTCCTTCGGCACTATTCGATTCACCAATCCAAACGCAACGGCACTATCGCCACTGACCAATTCTCCGCTTAGCAAAAGATGTTTGGCTTTCTGCTCTCCTATCCTACGGATCAAAAAGACCATCACCATAGCAGGCACAAATCCAATCTTAACTTCCGTATATCCCAACTTTGCTTCAGGAACCGCAAACACAAAATCACAAACGGTGATAAGACCACATCCTCCTGCTAAAGCATGACCCTCGACCTGAGCAACCACAACTTTCTTAAAAGTATATATTTTTTGAAGTAAGCTGCGTAAATGGTTGGAGTCATCGAGGTTTTGCTGACGTGAAAAATTCTGAAGCTTATCCAAATACGCCAGGTCAGCACCTGCACAAAATGCTTCTCCGTTGGCTTTCAGCACTACGACTTTGACCTTAGGATCAGCCTCTGCTTTCGCAAATGCTTCCTTCAGCTCACCAACCAGTTCGTGGCTCAGTGCATTTCTTTTCTCCGGACGATTCAAGGTGATGAACCCAATCCTATCCTTAACTGAATAATCAACTAAACTCATATTTAGAGTGTTTAATAAGGGAGTTCTTTTGACAACACATACCGTTTGGGGGTTTGGTAGCCTTTCGACTTAGTAAGCGTCTTTATTTAAATCGAGTGGCCAAGCTAAATCGCTCAGCTACGTTGTCCCAATTGATAATGGGTAACAAGTTATCAACAAATTCACCTCTGCGGTTTCTGTACTTTAAATAGTAGGAATGTTCCCACACGTCAATTACTAAGATAGGTATCAGCCCCCATTGAGTTAGCTTCTCATGATTCTCACATTGAATAACGGAAAGCTTATCTGCGGAAGGAAGGTATCCCAGAATACCCCATCCATTTCCGTCTACGCCTTTCGATATTTTTGCAATCAATGACGTTAATCTAGCGTACGAACCAAAATCCTTTTCAATTTGCTTGAGTAACACTCCGCTTGGGTTTGTTTTTCTATTGGAGAGGTTCGTCCAGAAAATGGTGTGCAATATGTGGGATGAAAGATGGTAGGAGAGTTTCTTAGTCCAATAGTCAACCGTTTCAAGGTTGTTATCATCCATTGATTTTTTTACCATCTGTAAATCTTTGTTGGCTGCTTTCACCGCATCACCATGATGAAAGGTATAATGCAGGTGAAGAGTTTCCTGATCCATCTTTGGCTCAAGAAAATTTTCATTATAGGGCAAAGACTGTAAAGCAAAGTTTCCGTCTTTGTCTGTTAGTTGATCCATACCATTTTGTTGAATGCTTTGCGAGAAAGCATTATTGACTGGCAAGATGGAAGTACCTCCCATAATAGCGGTAGTTTTAAGAAAGTCCTTACGGTTCATAAAATTATTTTTAGAAGTATTCCGTCCCTTGCTGCTACAACTATAATGATAGGTTCTTGTAGTCTTTTAAATTTCAGCAATATACCAATTGTAGTGCCCAGGTGCCAAGTTTAAAGAAATAGATAATGAGGTCTTTTTATGAATACGTTGCATTCATAATACTATTAAGGGCATCTCTAAAAACCCAAATTGTTGTCAGGCTGAGCTTGTCGAAGCAGATTTAGAGGCCATACTAGTAAATATGTTTCAACCCGATAGTTATTGGGACGAAACATGACAAGGTTTTTAGAGATGGCCTTAAAATACAAATCGCCATACCAACTTAGCAACACCGGTGTTAGTAGCTGGTTTTTTCAAATTAAGTCTGTCGAGTTCGTCATAACTTTGATTAAACACCAGAAAGAAATCAGTTCCTACTTTCGGTATCCATTGCAGGCGGAAATTACCCGCGAGGTAATCGGCAACCGAATTCCATTGAACAAAGTAGGCAATGTTGAGCTTGGTGGTAAACGCATAATTGATAAACTGCGCAAGCTCATACGTGTGGGCAATTCCTTCGGGTAAGCGAATGTGATTGTAGGTGTATTCCGTACTTAAGTTCAGGTGCTTGCTTATATTTACACCTAAAGCAGCTTCAATGGTATTTATTTTTCCGGTGTAATAATCTCCCCAGCTGTATGCGGCTGATGCCCAAACACGCCTTCCCTGGAATGTGCCGACCTGAAATTCTTGCCTATACATCCAATATTTGCCTGCCGGGATAGTAATTTTATCTGTCAACATAAAACTTTCATCAGGGCGATCGTATTGCTGAATTAAGTTGAACTCAAAGAATTCTCCGCTCTTTAAGAAGAAACCGAAGGGTCGGCTTTCGTTGTAAAATGATTCTAACTCACCCGTGTCGCGTGTCTTATAGAGATTAAATCCCCACGGCTTTAAATTCATTTTGCGCACACCGTATTTTGTAAGCCATCTTGGTGTCAGCCGAAAATTCCAAGAGTAGAGCCTATAATTCTTGCGGTTTAAAAAACCTGACTCGGGATTAAAATCTTTTGTGATCTCGCTAACGGCTGCAAAGATATCCATCTGGTCGTTCGGATAATCTACAAAAATGCGGTAGGCATATCCGTCTCCATCGGGATTATTGCCATTGTCAGTTTTAAAGGAGGTAAAACTTTGAGCATAGTTTCCATAGAAAATAAGGTTTTTGCTTTTTAAAAATTCGGATGTGCTGTAGGTTGCATCCACTCCTACCACCTGATTGGACGAAAGTCCATTAATACGCGAAGTCATAATAAACCCCATATTAGATTGCTTACCCATGTCATGGCGATACCTAAATACGGAGTTGTTGGTGGCCGGGATGCTATCTTTCTTCCCTGTTTCTATGGAAAGAAAACCAATGTTGCTTCGTTTCTCTTTTCCAAACAGCCTGACTCCTGCGATTACAGGAACAGGCTTGCGATCTTGAAGGCCAATGGTGCGTGTATAAAATACACTATTGTTTGCCCCGAGATTAAATTCATAATTCTGATAACCCTCTAAAAAGAACTCTCGTTTTTCCGGATAAAAAATACTAAATCGAGTGAGGTTCACCGGAATGCGATCTGCCTCTACCTGAGCAAAGTCTGTATTAGCGGTAAGATTTAATTTCAAGGTAGGGGTAATATTTACATTTAGGTCACCACCTAACTTATTTGTAAAATCTGTTTTGCTATCCTTTGCATTGTTATATCCTGAGAGCAAGTACGGTTTAAATTCGAATCGCTTCGAGTAACCTATATTTTCAAGGCCCGCTAATATTCCCGCATTTACAATACTTTCAAAGTTAAAATCACGAGACCAACCTTGCCAACGGCTTTGCTCATTCTTTGAGCGAATGTTCCTTTCAAAGTTGATGGCCCAAATGTGAACACTCTCTCGTCTGAACTTTAATGTTGTGAACGGTATTCTTACTTCTGCGAACCAGCCTTCATCAGTGATGTGCGCTTTAGCATCCCACACTCCATTCCAATCGGGATAACTACTTTCAGCCCCAGCAACTAACTGATCTGCTCTTGCTCCTAATGGGTTGATGATAAATTCATATCCATTTCTCCTGTCATTAAACGGACTAATTATTATTTGAAAATTATCATCTGTGTCGTAATCAAAATCACGCTGTAAAAACTTGGCAATTATTTTAGATGGGTCGCTTGTGTAGCACCACACACCTACATACATAGCCAGTTTGTCGTAGATGATTGCCGTTTCTGTCCTCTCCGTTACGGGTTTACCAAAGTCTAATTCGCGTTGGGTAAAATTGGTGATTTTTGTAATCGTCTGCCATTCAGGTTCATCTAACTTACCATCAAACTCAATCTTGCCGCTTGTATGGATTGCCTTGATTGTATCAGGTTGACTGTGTTGAGCATAAGCAACCGTTGCTTTTATCATTACAGTACTTACAATTGCGAACTGATAAAATTTCACTATCTATTAAGTCTATGTCTTCAAAGTTAGGAGAATTAATGGTTCCTCCCTGCGTGGAGAGTTACTCATGACAATTTATAGTGATGAGCCTAATTCTATTATTTACTGAATAATCAACTAAAGTCATATACTAAAGCGTTAAACTAAAGATGCCCTTTTGCCAGAGCAAATAGGAAGACAAATCAGGAATAATAAGTAAAATAAAGGTTGAGAATATCCTTTCTAAATAATAACAAGTGCTGACACAAAGCCCAATAATAGCAATAAAATTGTTTCAATCCATTGCAATAACTTTGGTTGTTTACAGAAGTCATTCATATTCTTGATATCATATTTCTTAAATTCCATTATACATTTCTTTGTATGTCTTCGGGGTCAAA
Source organism: Bacteroidia bacterium (assembly GCA_031401775.1). GTDB lineage: Bacteria > Bacteroidota > Bacteroidia > Cytophagales > Cyclobacteriaceae > ELB16-189. The sequence continues at coordinate 19,167 of JANNRV010000027.1, forward strand.
GTCCATATAAGTTGAAAAATAAAAGCTCCAATGAATGTCCAAAGAACATCGTTCCAGTCAAAGTGCAATTTTCTTGAAACTGATTGAATAAATTCCCACGATATTAGTCCTGTTACTGAAATTATGTTTGCTGTTATATGCCTGTTTTCGTTTAATCATTTATTAGTCCGTTTCATTTGTGGAATTAAAACAACGAACAAAGCAGGGATTCCAATACCTGGGAAGAAATTAGGTGCAATTCCTAATAAGTATTTTATGGTCAAATTATTACCAATGTAATTTGGTCTAATGTTGTCTATTACCAGTTGATAGGCAATAAAGCAAAGTGCAAATAATGCAAACCAATAATATAAACTCTTAGATTTCTTCATTACTTTCTATATGAATTTGTAGTCCAAATATTTGTCATTGTCTTTTAATTTGAACTTGTTGTTGTAAGAAGGAAATTACTTTGTGTTGTTTTAAAATGCCGCATAACTTATGTATACCCGCTACTTGTCGCTACTTTAACATTGTATCTAAAGTGTTATTATAAACGCATTCTTTTTGCCGACAGCATAAACAGAATCATTTTTTGATCGGTTCTCCTTTTCTATTCTATCTACATACCATTTTGAATTACTGCTGTCCAGAATAAATTTCTTAAAAGCAATTTTAGTCGAAGCCTCTGCAATTGATCGGACTGAGTTATTCCCTACAATCAAATAGTCAACAATTGCCTTTTCAGGAAGTCGGTGATCTTTACTGCTGATTCGCAAAACACTGATTCCGTTTTTTACATAAAGCTCGAATCCGGCTAATTTTCTTACCAAACCATTCATTGAAACATTGTTATCCGTAACTCCAGACAAGATACGATTGGGTCGAATATGAAACCGAATTCTCTCCTCATCATTTGCAAACAAAGTATCTGCCACGAAAAAGGATTTACCATAATCCGTCCACTCCAAAGCAAAATGGCCCGGAGTGTTGTAAACTATAAATTGTTTTTGAGCTACGTCATTAAAGTAGTGTTGCCATTGAAGAATAGAAAAAAATAAAACTAAAATGAACGTCACAACCACATATCGAAATGCTCTAAGTTCAAAGACCAGTACCATTGAAATGATACATGCCATTAACAACCAACATTGAAATGTAGAAAGATGAATGCCATTGATAAGACTCATGGGCAACTCCTCCACGGCAAAAACGGCCCAATTGAGCAGCGAGATGGTATTCTGCAAAAGCCAGCCAATCACAAAAGCGAGGGGCGTGATAAAACTAATGCCCAACAAAATAATACCAAGCACCAGAACGATAAAAGAACCTGGAATGACGAACAGGTTAGAAAAAAGAAAATACAGGGGAAATTGATGGAAGTAAAGCAGTCCCAAGGCAAAAGTTGCTATCTGCGCAGCAATTGAAACACAAGTGATCTGCCAGACTTTATCCCAAAACCAGGAGGAAGTATCCCATAAATTATAAATGGGTCGCTGCAAATAAACAATTCCCAGCACCGCGAGATAGGAAAGTTGAAAACCTACTGACATAATCAAATAAGGATTATAAGTCAGTAAAAGAAAAGCAGACGCTGCCAATGTGTTATAGATATTTGTGCCCCTGCCAAAAGGTCTGGCGACCGCTACAAAAGAAAACATAGCTACGGCCCTTAGCACGGAAGGCGAAAGGCCCGTGATGAACGCATAACTCCAAAGGCAAATTAAGCTTACGATGGCTACTAGCCAACGACTCCATGAAAGCGAACTCACGGGTTTCAACAAAATCAATAGCATCCAATATACTATTCCCACATGTAAACCTGAAACGGCAAGCACATGCATAGCACCACTGGCTGAGTAGGCATTTTGCAATTCATTGTCCAATCCATCTGTTACGCCAAGCACTAGCGCTAACGCAATTGCCTGTTCTTGTTCTCCATGTACAAACTCTTTGAGTGTATTTGAAGCCCAAGCACGGGCTTTGTTGGAATAATACAAAACACCGCGACTTTCAATATGATTGATTAACTGGATTTGATCTGACCTCACAAACTGTTGATGATAGATGTTTTTGAAGGTCAGAAATCGCTTAAAATCAAACTCTCCCGGATTTGCGGGTGGCGACAATACGACAGGGTATCCCTTTACTAATATCTTATCACCAAACAAGAGACCGGGCCATGTTGATTTTTTCGAAACGTATAATAGAGTTTTACCCTCTCTCAGACTCCAGCCTGTATCTGTTTTCACTTCCTCTATTTCCAACAGAATTTTCCACGATTTAAACTTTTCTTCAGGTACATTCGTAATGCGGGCAGTGTAGTAAGAAACAGGCTCCGTGAGATGCAAAACATGTTCGGGATTTCTTGATTCCGTTTGTAAAAGAACATTGAGATATCCTGCGACTAAAATAGCCAGGAGTCCGGTAATGCCAGTAAGCGATTTGATGCCAGTACTTTTTTTAAAGAATAGATAGCCTGTAAAATAAAAAAGAAGCAATCCTCCAAAAAGAATAAAAACAGTAGCTTCAAACAGTAACTCCTGTTGGTAAATTCCGAGCAGAATACCCGCTATAAAAAACGCGGCTATCCTCACCATTACGTAGGGCATCCACTTCAGCATGAATCAAGTTAAAGATTTTAACTTGAAAAAAGGCAGATTAAATCTTCAAAAAAAAACTGAAGTTAATTATGGGCATCTCTAAAAACCCTTTCTTTTAGAGTCTCAACTCCTCCTTCGTTCTCGCCCGATCGCTATCGGGAAGAAGGGTAAAAGGAGGTTTCAGAAATGCCCTTATTCCTTTGGACCTGGTGTAACACGATTATAGGCCTCAATAATATCTCTCACAAGTTTATGGCGAACAACATCTTTCTCATTCAGCTCTACAAAACCTATTCCACTAACATTACTTAAAATACGAGCAGCTTCCTTAAGACCTGAACGTTGATTGGCGGGAAGATCAATCTGTGTTGTATCTCCGGTAACAATCATTTTAGATTCAGGGCCCATGCGCGTAAGGAACATCTTCATTTGCATGGGAGTAGTATTCTGCGCTTCATCCAGCAGAATAAAAGCATTGTCTAAGGTCCTTCCGCGCATATAGGCAAGTGGGGCAATCTCGATGATCTCCCGTTCCATATAAAACTTCAGCTTCTCAAAGGGTATCATATCATTGAGTGCGTCATAGATAGGCCTTAGATAAGGATCAATTTTTTCTTTCAAATCTCCGGGCAAAAATCCCAGGTTCTCTCCTGCCTCCACAGCAGGTCGGGTGATGATAATTTTTTTAACATGTTTATTCTTAAGTGCTCTAACCGCCAAGGCCACCGAAATAAAAGTCTTTCCCGTACCGGCAGGCCCTATTGCAAATACCAAATCATTGTCTTTAACCGACTGAACCAACTTCTTCTGGTTCACTGACTTGACCTTGATGGGTGCACCCTTTGTTCCGTAGAGCAGAATGCCATCGCCCAAATCATCGGTTACCAAATCCTGCTTCTCCTGTGAGATATAGCCCCTTACGTTCTCTTCTGTAATCCTCCCAAACTGATGGAAATGATCCATCAACGAATTAAGGATATCGGTAATTTGAATAATATCAACGGCTTCACCCTTTACCAGTATTTCATTTCCGCGAGAAACTATCTTGCTCTTGGGAAAGGCGGCAGAAAGTTCATTAATGTTTTTATTTTCTATTCCCAGAAAATCGATCAGGGAAATACTCTCCAGAGTAATGCTTTTTTCCGTCAATGAGGTAATTGGTTGAAATGAATTAATTTTGACGAGGTAAATTTAAATTAATTCCGGCAAAGCATAAACCGCTAAGGCTTAAATTCAACGAATGGCTATCGTCACCTTGCTTACGGATTCGGGAGAAAGCGATCACTACGTGGCCGCCATTAAGGCAAAAGTCTTAACAATAAATCCGGGTGTGAAGATCATTGATATCAGTCACAAGATTGCTCCTTGTGATATAGCGCATGCAGCATTTGTCCTCAAATCTGTTTTTAAAGACTTTCCGAAAGGCTCCGTTCATCTTGTGGGTGTAGATGCCACGGGCAACCGGGGTGATGCTTTTATCGCTTTGCAACTGGAAGATCACTTCTTTGTGGGTGTGGATAATGGATTATTTGGTCTTATTAGTGATAAAGCTCAGCAGAATGGAGTTGAACTGAATACCATAAATCCGATTACCAGTACATTCCCCGAAAAAGATATTTTGGCTATTGCATCCGCCAAACTTGCCAGTGGTGTTTCTATCAATGACCTGGGAAAACCGCTTGGCACTTTTAAGAAAATGATTGGCCGCTTTGTGAAGGCGACAAAAAAACAAATATCAGGAAATGTGATTCGCATCGATAATTTCGGAAACCTGATTACCAACATTCCCAAAGATGCTTTTGATATCCTGAGCAAAGGGAAAGCCTTCACGATCCAGTTTGGAGGAGAAAAATTCAAACGCATCCATAGCAACTACCATCAAGCAGATCAGGGCGATTGCTTTCTTATTTTCAATAGCCTGGATTTGCTGGAGATTGGAATTTATAAAGGCAACGCCAACGAACTGCTCGGCTTATCGTACGATAGTGCTGTTAACATTATTTTTGAGGAGTAACTACCTATTATGCTGATTCGAATCGTTCGCATGCACTTTACCGAAGCGGGAGTTGAAGAGTTCTTGGAAATCTTTAACGAGCACAAGCAATCCATTCGAAATTTTCCTGGCTGCTCACATCTCCAATTGTTAAAGGATGCAGAAGATGATTATTGTTACTCCACTCTTAGCCATTGGGACAAAGCGGAAAGTCTAGAGAATTATAGAAAGTCAGAACTTTTTGGAAAAGTCTGGGGCAGGGTAAAAACTCTTTTCTCCGAACGATCGCAGGCATTCTCGCTGGAGAAGTTTATTGAGTTGTAGAAGATTCAAAATTCAAAATCTTGAACCTTTAACTATAGTGTAGCCATATCAATGACAAATCGATATTTCACATCGCCTTTGATCATCCGTTCATAGGCTTCGTTGATTTTCTGGATAGGGATGACCTCCACATCTGACATGATATTATGTAAGGCACAGTAGTCAAGCATTTCCTGCGTTTCTTTTATTCCTCCAATTGAAGAGCCGCCAATCTTTTTTCGGCCATTAATAAGAGCAAAGTTATTAATGGTGGCTGGGGTAGAAGGAATGCCTACCACGATAAGTGTGCCGTCCCTTTTTAACAGGCTCAGGTATTGATTGAAATCATGTGAAGCGGAAACGTTATCAATGATAAAATCCAACGAACTTCGTTGCGCTCTCATAATCGAATCATCGGTGGTCACCACAAAGTGAGTAGCTCCTAATTTTTTCGCATCTGCCTCTTTGTTTTTGGAAGTACTCAACACCGTTACTTCAGCCCCTTTTGCAACAGCAAATTTCACTGCCATATGTCCAAGTCCGCCTAAGCCAAGCACGCCTACCCGATGTCCTTTGCCAATTTTCCAATGCATAATTGGAGAATAGGTAGTTATACCCGCGCAAAGTAGCGGACCAACTCTTTCTAATGACAACGATGGAGAAATAGAAAGTGCATACAATTCATCAACAACAATTTGGGAGGAATATCCACCATAGGTAGGTGTCTTATGGTCCCTTTCATAACCATTATACGTTGGCACACATCCTCTGCAATATTGCTCCAGTTCTTCCTTACAATTATCACAAGTTCGGCAAGAATCGACAAAGCACCCTACACCTGCCAGATCACCGGCCTTGAACTTTGTAACCTCGTTGCCAATCTTTGAAATGCGTCCCACAATTTCATGACCTGGCACCATCGGGAAAATAGAACCACCCCATTCACTGCGTACCTGATGAATGTCTGAATGACAAACTCCGCAATAAAGAATATCAAGAAGTATGTCTTGACTACCCACTTCTCTGCGATCAAACTTGAAGGGAGATAAAGGCGCAGCAGACTGGTAGGCGGCATAGGATTTTACAGGAAGCATAAGTAAAAAATTGAGATTTATTGGCATTAAATGTAGCCTTTCTGTTACCCGGAAGCAATTTCAAATTCGGTTAAAAATGAAGGAACTCTATTGCAATTTTGGCGACACTCCAAGCGTCTCAAAATACCTAACGTTAGAAATAATTTGTAACTTTTCGTCTCTTTCCAGCAATTTCTAATTATAGCCTGAAATGAATAAATCGATAAGTCTCGACCAAAAGCAACTTGACTTCTATGAGGCAACACTCAATAATTTGTCCGAAGGGGTAGTCTGGACTGACATTGAGGGATTAATCGTGTATTGCAACGACACAGCCGGCAAATTCTATAATATCGCTAGGCAAGAATTATTGGGTCAATCAATTTACACGATCACTCCGGAAGTAGAACTCAAAAATTGGTTAGCCGAATTGATCACCAAACCGGGTCAGCTGGTCACTCCCCTTTCTGTTTATCTCAATTCGGAGCAATCTTATAATTTTTATGCTGTAGTAAACCTGACGGTTGGAGAAAATAAATTCAATTGTTTTCTGATGAAGAAGGCCGGTGATGGTGGGGTTGACCCAAACGAAATGCTTCGTATCATTTCGGAAGGAACTTCATCTGTTATTGGGGGTGATTTCTTTAGATCCCTTGCCTACCATATTATACTTTCTACCGGCATTCGTTATGCGATTGTGACTGAATGTACCAACATTGCAAAAACACGTGTTCGCACAATGGTCTATATCGAACGTGATAAATTTCTTGACAACTTTGAATACGATATCACCGGAACACCTTGTGAGATTGTGATGAAGAGCGAAAATTACTATTGCACAGCAGATTTGGATAGCTTTTTTCCTAAGGATGAAGGAATAAAATCCTACTTTGGGGTACCTATCTACTTAAGCAACGGTGAAGTAATCGGGCATATCGCAGTTTTCGACACCAAGCCGATGACGGTAAGCACCAAACAATTAAGTATCCTTAAAATTTTTGCCTCCAGGGCCGGGGCTGAAATAGAGAGGAAGCACAAAGACGAGACCATCCAACAAAGTATGGGGCGTTATAAGAGTCTATTTGATAATTCTCCGATAGGATTAGCAGAAGAAGATTTCTCAAATTTGAAAGGTTATGCCGATTCGCTTAAGGCTCTATATGGGGCACCACTGAAAACTATTTTTGAAAAGTATCCTGAAGAAATAACAAGGTGCTATGAGAAAGTTATTCGTCTAAATGCCAACAATGCTCAAGCTAAATTATTTGACCTTGAGAATGCACATCAGTATTTCGAATACCTGACAAAATACTTTCAGCCTCAACAATTCAAAGATGTTATTCTTGCTTTTGATAACGGTGAGTATGTTTTTGAACGTGAAGTAAAGATAATCACTCCGGTCGGCAATCGAAGGACATTAAAAGCCAAGCGTGTGATCCTTCATGGGGCAGAAAAGGATTGGTCAAAATCGATTATTTCTTGTGTTGATATTACAGAGCAAAAGGAAGCGGAAGA
>JANNRV010000028.1:0-4813 GCA_031401775.1 Bacteroidia bacterium
CTTTCAATTATCAAATCCATAAGTGTGGCCAAAGGAGCCAGGCCCATGGCCATCCGATGATCATGATAGGTATTTATTGTTATCGATTTAGTTTTCGGGAAATGGCCGGGCACTAAGTTCCAATCAGAGTGTTCTTCTTGAAGCACCGCTCCGATCTTTGCAAGCTCGGTCTTCAATGCAGCAATCCGGTCTGTCTCTTTTATCCGAAGGCTTTCTAAACCTTTAAATTTTCCCGGGATACCCTTTGCTGCGCAGACTGGTAAAACAGTCTGCGCCAGATCAGGACAATCTGTAAAGTCCCACTCAAGGGAAGTATTATGAGGTTGCTTAGTTAGCGTAGTAAAGTTTTTTTCAAATTGTGTTTTCACGCCCAGCTTACTCATCACTTCTACCGCTACTCTATCTCCTTGCAGAGACTGTTCTGAAACATGCGGCAATGTAACTTCTCCTGTCTCGGCCAAGGCAACGAAAGCAAACCAATAGCTGGCTGCAGACCAGTCGGCTTCGATGGCAATCGTTGTCGGTTGATATTTTTGATGAGGAATGTGAATGGAGTTCCCTTTAAATTCGCAAGGAATGCCAAAGTCATTCATAAGGGCAGCCGTCATTTCGATATACGGTCGACTTCCTATTTTACCTTCAAGCAGAATCACTAAACCATCTTGGAGGAGAGGAGCTGTCATCATCAAGGCAGAGATGTATTGACTGCTCACATCGCCCGGGATTCTCACCGTATTTGATTTTTGCATACTAAAGCCAGCGGTTTCAATGGGTGGAAAGCCTTCTTTTTCTGTATAGCGCATGGTTACGCCTATTTCCCGAAGGGCATTAACGAGCAGGCCTATGGGTCGCTGTTTCATTCTTTCTGAGCCTGTGATTACTTTAAGCTGCCCTGTAAGGGAAAAATAGGCTGTAAGAAAGCGCATCGTGGTGCCAGCATCCATAATATCAATGACCCTTTCGGGTGAATTGATAAGGGCCTGCATGAGTTGGGTGTCTCTGGCGGTTGATAGATTGTTAATAGTCGACTTATTGCCCGAAAGAGCATTGAGAATAAGTGCCCGGTTGCTTATGCTTTTAGAAGAAGGAAGGAGAGAAGCGTTTCCTTTTACATTCGGGTTTCTGGAAATAAGGATAGAACTCACAGCGGGGAATAATATTTATTTGGCGAATTTTTTCTTTCGCAATGAAACAATTTATTTTTGTATTTAGTTATAGTGTAATATGAGTACGACAAGAAAAATAGCAATTGGATTGGGTCTCGCAGGCGGGGCACTTTTGGCAGCATGGTTACTAACGGGCGATAGGAAGAAGAAGACGAAAGACTTCATCGTAAAGAAAGCCCAGGACCTGAAACAAACCCTGACGAAGGATGACAGTAAGTCGGATGACAGTGATGTTCACTATGTTTAATGTGATGCATAGAACTCCAATGAGTCTTCTATTTCTTTTCTGCTGACCTCCACATCCCACACTGCACTGCCAATCCCTTTTGGCAATGCCATCAGAATCTTTTTTTCCCTATTTTTTTTGTCCTGAGTCATTAATTCGAAAATGGAGTCCTTTTTACCGGGAAGCGCCACGTTGCCATAAATTAGTTTTAAGTAGAGGCTGATTTGTTGAAGATCTTCTTCTGAAATCATGTTTTTCTTACAAGCAATGAACGATTCGCAGGTCATTCCGATAGCGATTGCCTCTCCGTGGAAGATACGGTTGCCCTCCTTTAGAAAATAGCTTTCGACTGCATGCCCCACTGTATGCCCAAAATTCAGGACCTTCCTTAGCCCTGTTTCTTTCGGGTCCTGCGTGATGATAGAGGATTTGAATCTTACAGAGTGTTGGATCAGGGTTTGCCAATCCTGGTGATCTATGCCTTTAACCCGGATGGCGTCCCACATAATCTTATCCGAGATCAGACAATGTTTGATAATCTCTGCGAAGCCTGACCGGATTTCTCGGATAGGGAGGGTCTTGAGAAAATCAGTACCGATAAGCGTGGCTGTAGGCTCTTGAAATAGGCCAATGTGGTTTTTATAATGCAAAAAGTCGATGCCGAGCTTGCCGCCAAAACTTGCATCAACCTGTGCAAGCAGGGTGGTTGGCAATAAAAGGAAGTCGATACCTCGCTTGTAGGTGGCAGCACAAAATCCGCCAAGGTCGCCCAAGACTCCTCCGCCAAGCACAATCAAAAGACTATAGCGATCGAAACCCATTTCTGTAAGCTGAGACCATACATCACTGCATGTAGCTAAAGTTTTATTCTCCTCGCCTGCCAATACTTCAATTGAATGATGGTCTGGTAACGTTTTCCGGACCAACGGATAGCAATGCTGCTTGGTATTTTCATCCATGAGTACACCCATCTTTGAATAGCGCTTTGTCCTCAAAAAGGCTTTTAACAATACCGCAGGGTCGGATTGGATTTCGATTGGCTCAGAGAGCATTGTAGATTTGCGACTTAAGTTTTACCAAATTAACTGAATTATTGCCTTTGGCTGGTGTTTCGCTATAAGATTTGTAGCCCAATCTTATATTTGTGCCGCAAACGATTTCTATGGAGATTCAGCCCCAGGTTCATTTTGACGATACAGCAGTCGCTTTTTCTTATAAATCAGACAAGGATTTAAGGAAGGCGAATTTCATTTTCACGCTGGTTAATCATCCTGCTATTTCTAAAATAGCCACTAATGCAGTGCAACTTGGTTTAACCCTTCACCTGCCTGTCAAAGGATTGATTAAGGCTACAGTGTTCGATCATTTTTGTGGGGGCGAGGATATAGCTCAAAGTGAAAAAACTATTAAGAACCTTTCTGATTTTCAGGTGGGAACAATCCTTGACTATTCAGCGGAAGGTGAAAAAACGGAAGAAGGATTCGAAAAAACAATGGAAGAAATAATTTCAACTTTCGATGAAGCTAAGGCCAATTCACATGTGCCGTTTTGTGTTTTCAAAGTAACAGGGATGGCAGACATGATGCTACTGGAGAAAGTACAAGCTAAGTCCACCCTTACTCCATCAGAGACTGCCGCCTTTGATCGTGTCAAAAAACGAATCGAACGCATCTGTGCTAAGGCTTTTGAATATAAAGTACCCGTGCTCATCGATGCAGAAGATAGCTGGATACAGAATCCGATTGATGATATGGCGTATGAAATGATGTCGAAGTACAACAAGGAGAAGGCGATCATATTCAATACCTATCAAATGTACCGGGCTGACATGTTGGGTAATCTCAAGACGGCTTACCATGTGGCCACCATGCATAACTATTATCTTGGTGTAAAGATGGTTCGTGGTGCCTACATGGAGAAAGAGCGTGAACGGGCTTCTAATTTAGGATATCCCGATCCCATCCATCTCAACAAAGAAGCAACAGACGAAAGCTTTAATAAAGGACTCGCTTTTTGTGTGGACAACAAACAGAGGATAAACCTTGTCTGCGGATCTCACAATGAATACAGCAACCAATATCTTGCCGTCTTGATGGATAAACATTCCATGAAGCCAAGTGATAATCGAATTTGGTTTGCCCAATTATTGGGTATGAGCGATAATATCTCTTTTAATCTGGCCAAAGCAGGGTATAACGTTGCCAAATATGTTCCCTACGGCCCCGTTGAGTCTGTCATGCCTTATTTGTTAAGACGCGCATCTGAAAACACTTCGGTTGCCGGCCAAAGCAGCCGCGAGCTGATATTGATCCGCAAAGAGCTGAAGCGCAGGAAATCCTCCAAATAAGACATTTGTCTTGATAATCATGATCAAGGCAGTCTTGCCTTAAATCATTAATTTTGTGGATTCAGATCAATTTTAATAGTCATTATGCATTTAAGTGAGCAAGAGATTATCCGCAGGCAAAGCTTGGAGGAGCTTATCAAGTTGGGTATTAATCCGTATCCAGCCGATCTTTTTGAACTTAATACTAGCGCAGCGGAAATTCATGCGGAGTATCCTGGTAAGGAATTCAAGAATGTCTCACTCGCAGGCCGAATCATGAGCAGAAGAATTATGGGCAATGCTTCTTTTGCTGAGTTGCAGGACGAGTCCGGAAGAATTCAAATCTATCTGCGAAGGGATGACCTTTGTCCCCATGAGGATAAAAGCTACTATAACATCGTATTTAAAAAACTACTTGATATAGGTGATATCATTGGTGTAACCGGATTTGTATTCACCACACAAACCGGTGAGGTTTCAATTCATGTGACAAGCCTCAAACTTCTTTCCAAATCACTTAGACCTCTACCCGTTGTAAAGGAAACTACTGATGAAAAAGGTACCGTGACATTGCATGACGCCTTTACCGATCCAGAACAGCGCTACCGGATGCGCTATGTTGATTTGGTTGTTAACCCTCACGTACGGGATGCTTTTGTGAAGCGCACTCAGATGGTTAATTCAATGCGTGAGTACTTGAACCGACAGGGATATCTTGAAGTCGAGACGCCAATACTTCAGCCGCTTTATGGTGGGGCAGCAGCAAAACCATTTACAACGCATCACAACACACTTGACATGACGTTGTATTTGCGAATTGCCAATGAACTTTATCTCAAACGCTTGATCGTTGGTGGTTTTAGTGGGGTATATGAGTTTTCAAAGGACTTCCGCAATGAGGGAATGTCGAGATTTCATAATCCAGAATTTACCCAGGTAGAGCTCTATGTTGCTTATAAGGATTACAACTGGATGATGAATCTGGTGGAAGAGATGATCGAAAAGGCCGCACATGATATGCATGGCACCACACAAGTGAAGGTTGGCGATAACGTAATTGATTTCAAAAGGCCCTGGAAGCGACTTACCATGTAT
>JANNRV010000029.1:0-21223 GCA_031401775.1 Bacteroidia bacterium
GGCATTCCCCACGTGCTCGGCTGGAACAAATTTCAAGTACATAATCACGATCAGCCCAAATCCAATTGGTGTAACAGGACCTAAGCCTGCGCGTTGTTCGGATGAAACTTTTACGATTGATCCTCAGTTGGATATCGTTCCGGCTGTGGCGAGTACGTTTACCTGGACTGCTACCTATGATGGATTTCCAATTCCATCGGGAAGTGGCGTTATCACCACCTCGTTTACCAATACCTCAAGCCTTCCTAAGGATGCTGAATATACAATTACACCTACTGCGGTAGGAAGTGGTTGTGTTGGAGCACCATTTGTGCTAACAATACCAATTAATCCAGAGCCGGTAATGGAACCCACATTGGCAAACCCTCCGGCCATCTGCAGCACGAACACGGTAAGTACATCCATAACAAATGTTATTTTAGATACCAACGGTATTTCAATAGATGCAGATAGCTATACCATAACAGCAATGGCGGATGCTGGTCTGGGTGGTGTGCCTACCACGGGAACGTTTGCCGCAGTCGCAGGAATTTCTAATGCGATTCAGAATGATACGTATTCGAATACCACAGCAGCACAGTTGAAAGTGGTCTATACAGTCACTCCAAAAATCGGAACGTGCTTCGGTGATCCTTTTGCACTTACGATTAAAGTTAATCCGGAGCCGGTATTGTCAACTCCCGTATGGCCGGATGTATGTAGTAATAACGTTTCCAGTATCAACATCGTAAACATCACACTCGGTACGAATGGTACTTCTGTAAATGCAGCGACCTATCAATTGATGGCGAGAGCATTCCTGCCAGTGGTTCCAGGGTTTACTCCCGATGGTGGCAATGCAGTGATTGGTGGCCCGGCCAGTGGAATCAACCTGATCAAAAACGATAAATACAATAATCTTTCTGCAGTACCTGTTAGGGTTCGTTACACCATTCAGGGAACAAGTGCGGCTGGTTGTTTAAGTGAGACGTTGGATTACGATGTCATTATTAATCCTGAACCCACAATGTCTCCGGGCGTAGCTACGGCATGCAGTGGTGTTGCCTTATCGACCCTAACATTAGGTCCTGCCGGAGGATCAGCTCCAATCACCTCGTTTGATCTGGTGCAGGTATTAATCGTAAGCCCTTTTGTAACCCCGGCAGGTACGAATCAAGCCATAGGCCCTATTACAGCAACTTCTTTGCAGACGGATAGATTCACGAATACGTCTAATGCGGATCAGTTTGTCACATATAAGATTATTCCGCTTTCAGGCACCTGCCGGGGCGTTGCTCAATTTGTAGTGGTAACAGTGAATCCCGCTCCGGATATGCCGGTGTTGGATGCGAAAACGTGTAATACAGCAAACTCGGGAATCGTTCTCATGGACAACTCACCAACGAGTACCAACGCGGCTACCTATGACATTATCAGCATCACTCCACAGAATGGATTTATTACGGCAACAGGTGGAATTACTACTTTAGGCATCACCGCTAACGTGAATGAAATTGCTGATGATCAGTTCACCAACGCAAGCCCTACCTTGGATCCATTGACAGTTACCTATGTTGTGGTTCCTATTTCAGGAGCGGGTTGCCGTGGACCACAAAAAACGATTGTCCTTACCGTAGAGCCTCCGATTGTGGCTGCCCCGGTGAGTATCAATACAGATATCTGCAGCAGTCCTTTTGGACCTGGAACGAACATCACGTTAATATCACCTTCGAACCCTACTCCGAATCAATTAGTAACATTCAATTATTCGATGGTCGCGCAGGCAGGTATTTCTGGAAACTCTTCGGGTACTAATTTGGCGGAGACCTCGGTAATCATGGATAACTTAGTGAATAGTACCAATGATGCACTTACGGTGAATTATAAAATAACTCCGATAGCTTCGAGCGCCAATGATGGAGCAGGTTGCATCGGTGCGGTAGCAGATGTTTTTGTCATCGTGGAGCCACGGCCGAAGATCAATAACATATCCAATAAGATTGTCTGTGAAGGTGTGCCATTGGCCTTAGCATTGACCTCACCAACCTATCCACTTACTCCGGCTCGTATCCAATTCGAGCTTCAGATTACAAGCAACCCGGGAGGAATTACAGGAATGACAGCGAATGGAACTCTATTGGCCAATGGCAGTACACTGAATGATAATTTGTCTAATTTGACAAGTTCTCCACAGATTGTTACGTACTCATTGCTGCCAAAATCAACAGGCGTTCCAAGTTGTGATGGCACAGCTTTAACATTTGATGTCACGGTTAATCCTCGACCGATATATACAACCATTACGGTAGCAGACAACGACATTTGCAGCGGCACGGAGGCTCAGATTGATGTAACGGCAGACGTAAGTGGAACAATAAATCAATGGACTGTTGGTATCCTTCCTTTAGGCTCGATTATCGGAGCGAGTGTGGGTTCAGGAGATCAGGTATTCCAGATTTTGTATAACAACGGATTTGTTCCGGCTACGGCAACCTACAACTTCACACCAACTGCCAACGGTTGTGTGGGTACTCCGCAAAGTAGAGTGATTACTGTACAGCCAACACCGGATATTACGGGTGTACCATCGCTTGACAAGATTTGCTTTGGTGGAAACTTAAGTATTAACCCTGGTAGCAATGTTGCAGGAACTTCATTCACTTATCTTGCAGATCCAAATGTTTTTGGAATTCCTTTAGCTGGGGCATTGCCGCTGAATCAAGTGATGAATAATCCGGGTACATCATTGGAAGTACTTTCATTCACGGTCATCGCCACAGGACCTACGAGTTGCCCCGGAGCACAGAAATTCCTGACTGTCCAGGCCGCGCCTCAGATGGATATTGATTTTGTAAATGCCGATACATGGTTGTGTTTGGATAGAAACAGAGACTTCCTGAGCATTGAGTTGAAAGGGGTGAGTCCGTTTGCATTTAGTTTTACGGACGGAACAACGCCAACGAATGTGACGAATGCGGGTGTGTTCAAGTCATTCCAGATTACCCCCACAACGACAACTACTTATACGGCAACGGCCATGACAGATGCATTTGGATGCGTTAACCCAGGGCCATTCCCTAGTGTGACCTTTACAGTGGGAGACACTGATCCCAATTTTACATTGATGGACATAACACCCTCTTGTAGCCCATTTGATGCTGACTTCCAGTACAACGAAGTAGCGGGTGTAAATTACAATTGGAACTGGACAGATGGAGATGAAGATATTTTCACTTCTGTGGCCAGCCAGAATGGAAAAATTATTACCCATCAGTTCATCAATGCAAGCCCGACTAAGAAACAGAAGTACAGCGTGCGTCTTGAGACTCAACTGACCGATCCTAACTTTGTAGCTATCGGAGGATGTCTGGATAGTAATACGGTGCCCATTGAAGTGTATCCAACGATTGTCACCAACGTATTCCCTCGAATTGACGAAGTGTGTAGTGGTGAGAATGTTCAGTTGGTAAATCAAAGCTTAGGAGTTCCTGTAACGGGTCATCGTTGGTTCTATCGGGTTCAGTCAACAACAACGGAAATCGATGTGAGAACAACGGCAACGGTCACCTATACAATGATCAATAACACTTCTACTAATCCTATTATTTACGAAGTAGTATACCAGGCCACGAATGGCAATTGCCCGGCAGCAGATGTAGTGATGCCAATTACAGTGTATAGAGGAGTTACGGCTGGTTTTGATGAAGGAACAGTACCTCCATTGATTGGTACATCCACGGTGACCTTTACCAATACTTCGGTGCCGATAGATGGCGTTGCTTTCCGATATGAGTGGGATTTTGGGTTAGACGCAAGTCCGGCCACGCTATCAACAACAACTCCGGGGGCAGTGGTGTACAGCTCGGAAGGTCTTAAAGACATTACCGTGCTGGCAACAAACATTGCAGCTGAAACAGCGGGCTTGGATTGCTCCAGCACATTTACAAAAACAATCAACATCCCGGTGTTGCCGCTCATTGCCGATTATGATGCTGAACCAGTCTTGGCTTGTTTTCCAGCAGATATTAAAATTACGAAGAACAGATCAACGGGGACTAATGATAGTTGGACATTAATTGACGGCAAAGGCAAAGTGGTATTTAAATCCGCAGAGTATGAACCCACATTCCAGATCAGCAATCCCGGAAAATACGTATTGAAATACACAACCTCTCAACCGACCACAAGCCAGTCTGAAGTCGCACCTCCTAGGGACTTTGAGATTTATGGAAACCCGGTAGCTTCTTTTGATGCAAGACCCGATGTAGTATTTGTGCCGGATACGGAGTTGATCACCTATAACTATAGCACCAGTGCTACGGATTACGAATGGGATTTTGGTGACAATGGAACATCAACCGAAGAAGCACCTACTTATGTCTACAAAATCGAAGGGATATATGAAATTACCCTAATCGCAAAATATGATCATGGCAACGGAGTGGTGTGTTCGGATACCTTAAAACGGCAGGTGACTGCGAAGCAAGGTGGAACAACGAAAGTACCCAATGCCTTCACGCCAAGTCCCAATGGACCTTCCGGTGGACAGACCGGCAATGGATCATTCAATGATGTGTTCTTGCCAATCGTGAAAGGTGCTGAAGAATTTAACATGCAGATTTTTGATCGCTGGGGTAATCTCATCTTTGAAAGTAACAATTCTACGATAGGATGGGATGGTTATAATCAGGATGGAAAGCTCATGCCGGCCGGGGTATATGTGTATAAGCTGACGCTACGGCTATCCGATGGCCAGCGTTCTACGCAATTGGGAGACATAACAATGATTCGATAAAATTGTAACTTGAGAGCCATTAGCATGAAGCAAATCGCTATAATTATTATCGTTGTTCTCTTGATAGGAAGCGTGGGCTATGCTCAGGATCCGCAGTTCTCGCAATATTATCAGGCTCCCTTATACTTGAATCCCGGCTTCACAGGTATTACCCAGCAACAGCGCGTTGCGATCAACCACCGCCTTCAGTGGCCCAATCTGCCGCAGGCATTCGCGACCTACTCGGCCAGTTATGATATCTGGGTAGATGAATTGAGCAGCGGGTTTGGAATTTTAGCAACGACAGACAAAATGGGATCGGCAGGATGGAGAACCACCACAGTAGGGTTAAATTACAGTTATAAAGTAAGACTCAATGATAAAATAGTTTTTTCTCCTGGCCTGTATTTTGGCTATGGGATCAACGGCCTGGATAGATCGAAATTAAAACTGGGGGATGGCCTCGAGTTCAATGGTGTATCACTGGATCCGGATTTACAGCGACTGGGCAATCAGCAATACTTCGACTTTGGTTCTGGATTCTTGTTTTATAGCAAGAGCTTATGGGTAGGTGCGGCATTCACACACATGAACCAACCCAACTTATCAATTTTGAATAGCACGAGTCGCTTGCCCATGAAGACCACAATTCATGGAGGCGCGAGGATTCCCCTTTACAATGGGCCTCGTACGTTCAACAAAGTATCGTACCTGACCCCTTCGTTTATTTACCGTATACAAGGCCCGATTTCACAAATGGATGTGGGAATGAATTATCACATTGACCCGGTATCCATCGGAATTTGGTACCGCGGAAAACCCTTCCAAAAAAATCTAATTGGAACAGTGAATCAGGATGCGCTGATCTTTAATCTCGGCCTCTACTTAAAGAGCCTGACCATTGGATACAGTTATGACTTTTCAGTATCTGGATTATCGACCGCCAGCGGAGGTGCTCATGAGATATCCATGGTGTATGAGTTCGTAGCCAAGCCCCTTCATCGGGGTGTGAAGAAAAGAAACCGATTAATCCCTTGCCCTACGTTCAATAGTAAAGGCAGTTTCTGGGATAAGTAACGTCACTACGAGCACCCTCGATAGATTGCGCGATAGAGCGAATCTCCTTTTAACCTTCCGACACTGCGAGCACCCATTATAAAACCCTTTTAAAAATTTGTTTAATCGAGTCTTTTCGAGCGCACCAACTTTGTACCCGGCACTAATGAAATTGCGAGAAATCCGCTCCATGAGATAAGATTTCTTCCTATAGTCGAAAGGACATAAAACTAAATGGATAGAATAATCAAGACCTAAACAACAGATTATTTCATTAGAAAATTCCAATGCGTAATCTGGGTTTAACTCCGCTATAATCCATTTAACTTCCTATCCATCAACTCATCGGAAAACACTACATAGTTGACCTGCTTATACGGTTTCTTTTGGTTTTCTAATCTCATAAAGGCTGTCTGGTTGGCTCTAGTCGGTAACATATAGTGAACCGATAGACCATGATTACAAGAAGGCTGGCGTTACTTCTTCTTTCAACATTATTATATTTCTCGGCTATAAGGGTGGAAGCTCAATGCGGTGGCATTCTCGAGCCCGGCTTTGCCTTCCTCACCAGCAGCAGGGGCTGTGCACCTTTTACGGTGAACATCCAAACACTTTATTTATCATCCGTTCCCGGCACACAATACTTTGTGGATTGGGGCGATGGCACGCCTGAAGAAACATTCGTCCAGGTGCTGGCAGGAGGTGTCAATATCTCACACCTCTATCCTAACACCTCCATTGATTGTGGTTACGACTTAACCATCGATGCGTCCAATGCCTGTAATCCTCGCGGTAGTGTTGTACCTATTCAAACCCAGGTAGTAGTATGGACCAACGATGTGGTCTCTATCAATCCAACTGTCTTTCGGGTATGTCAGGGCTTTGCCACCAATGTGCAGTTTACAGATGATAGTCAATGGAATTGTTTTCCACGCGCAACAAGAGAAAACAATGAACCTCGGTGGATTCAATGGCTTTATGGCACGGGCCCGGTGATAAATCAAATTCCTGGCGCACGGGTTAACGGCATTCTGCCGGGTGGCTTTCCCTACCTCGATCCGGCTCCCGCAAGAAATCCGATCTATCCAGTACTCGCCCCGGGACAAGTAAGTCTTCCCATCAATGTACCAGTCACACTTCCTGCCGACATCGGAAAGGAATTTGAGATCACCTTAAAGAATTGGAATCAATGCAATCCCTACGATAATTTTTTATTGGATTTAAATCCCTTCAACCCCGTCAATGGAGATATCGTGAATGGTGATAACCCTGCCCAGGTGGTTGCGGCAAGAATTGTTATTGTAGATGCACCACAGCCAACGTATGCCACGCGCTTGGGCGGACCGGGTGGTCCTGTGCAAACAACGTTTTGCATTGGAGACAATATTTACTTTGACAACAATACGCCCGCCATTGGAGGCGCCTCCTTTCAGGATACGTGGGAGTTTTATGATAACAATACAGGGCTTGGCTTACCCATTACCACGTCAGCGTCCGCGAATCCGACTTTCGCCTATGTAACAGCAGGGCAAAAGCTCATACGCCTTTCGGTAAGAGATCAAAATGCGGCAGGAAACTGCGTAGCGATTTTCGAAAGCGTGATTACCATCTCGCCATCGTTAGTAGCGCAAATTCAAGTTACCGATTTAGTAAATGCGCCTATCACACCTTTCTTTTGTCAGAATGCCAGTGCGCCATTGACTGCCTTTCAAGTTAGGTTCAATGATATCTCAGTAGGAGTGGTAACACCAACGACACAGTGGCGCTGGGAGTTTTATGACGAGAATAACATCGTAATTAGAAATGAACCTTTGGGTGGCGGGTTCTCCGTCATACCATTAGGTCCTTTTGATCAACCTTATTCAACGCCAGGATTGTATCGAGTCAAGCTCATCATTAGGGATAACATAACTTCCTGTGAAACTACAGACGAGGTTCAGGTGCGGGTTTATGAAAGACCGGTCCCGGCTTTTGTCGCGAGTAAAGTTTGTGAGGGCCAACTCACTTCATTCACGGAGAGTTCTACACTCAATCCAATCAACGGGGAAACGATCAGTATTAAAGAATGGGATTTTAATTATGATGGGGTGACGTTTACAAAAGATCCTGCCTATGATAATCAATCGATCTTTACGCGATCATTAGGGGCAGCAGGAACCTACCAGGTGGCACTGAGGGTAACAACCGATCAGAATGCCTGTACCGACTTGTTGGTAATACCCGTTACGGTGGATCCGCTCCCCAATGCTTCTTTTATTCCGGATGTGATCTCCGGTTGTAGTATATTAACAGTCACCTTTACGAATACCTCTATAACAGGACAGCCTGATATTATTGATCGATACATCTGGGAAGTTGATGAAGGCCTTGGATTTATTCCGGTTGCTGTGCAGCAGCCGACTGACCCCGGATTTTCAAATTTATTCATCCATGATTTTGAAAACTTAAATACGGTGAATAAACTCTTTGATGTTCGTCTTCGGGTAATCACGGTAAACAATTGCGAACGCATTTCTCCGGTAGTCACATTGACGGTTTTCCCCGGCACGCAATCCGGATTTATGGAGCTTAATTACTCCCCGTTTAACGATAATTGTTCACCTCAAATCATAGATTTTTCTGTTGATGCGCAAACCCAATCGTTGAGTCCGTCAGATTACCGTTGGAGAATCAGTGATGCCTCTGGTATTATTTCTGAGACGAGCTCCGGCACAACTCCTTCGTTTAGTTCGAGTTTTGTAAACACAACGCAGTCGGTCAAAGACTTTTTTGTTACATTAATTACCACGCTCCCCTCCGGATGCTTTGGATCGTCTACCCGTACGATTCGCATTAGCCCGGTTCCTGTTTCTGATTTCTTATTGGAAATAATAGCCACAGATTGCAATGTGGTGAGTGTCAAAATGACGGCTCAACAGAAGGGACTACCTGAATATCACTGGGTAATCAAGGAAAATGGAATTACAGTATCGGATGCAACGGGTACGAATGATATACTGATTTATAATTTCAATCGCCCTGCCTTTAATACAGCCGACCTCAATGTTCAGGTGAGTCTGGATACAAAGAATTTTGCCAACTGCGTAAGCCCAGTGACAACACAATTCATGATCATTCCAAAGAAGGAGAATAGCAATGCCTCTTTTACGGTGTCACCAAAGACACAATCGCTCCCCGGCTCAACGGTGACGATCACCAATACGACCACTCCGGGCCCATGGCAATACACTTGGGACCTGGGAGATGGAACTGTTTTAAATAGTACCGATCCGTCCATTCAGCATACGTATGCAACCTATGGTTCTTATGTGATCACCTTAACAGTCGCCAACGGAGTGTGTATCGAAACACAATCGGAGACTGTTTTTATTCAGGCGATACCACCCATAGTAGATTTCGACTATGCACCACCGGCAGGATGCATTCCATTAACGGTGAAGTTTACCAACCTCTCAAAATTTGCAGAACCAGATAAGTATGTATGGGAGTTTGGAGACGGGCAGGCAACATCAAGAGCAGTAGATCCTTCCTATACCTATTTTGAAGCGGGTAAGTACACGGTTACGCTTTCAGCCTCCAACATCACGGGACAAACCGTAAAGGTGACAAAACAAATGATCATCGAAGCGTTCCCCAAACCCGATGCTGATTTTGAAGTAAAACCAAAATTAGTGTATATCCCCGGAGGTATTCTCTACACAAGCAATAGAAGTTTTGATGCCACCAGCTATGAGTGGGACTTTGGTGATGGCACCACCTCCACATCACCTGAACCGGAGCACCGATATAAGAGTGAAGGTGTATACACCATCACACTGATCGCAAGAAATGAGTTGGGATGTGCGGATACCACCAAGTCACAAAATGCGGTAAGAGTGGAGAAGGGTGGACAGGTGTTGGTACCGAATGCATTCTCTCCCAATGTAACAGGAAGTAGTGGTGGATCGAGTAATGGTAAGAACGATGTATTCCTTCCACTTACACGTGGCGTGACTGAATTTGAGTTATTGGTTTTCAATCGCTGGGGTGAACTCCTGTTTGAAAGCCAGGATACAGACCGCGGTTGGGATGGCTATTACAATGGAAAATTGTGTCCACAAGATGTGTACATGTATAAGCTCACAGCCATGTATGAAAACGGGGAAAGGGTGGTGCGGGTAGGGGATATCAACTTGATAAGATGAGAGAGCTCATCACCATATTATCTTTTTGTGTGCTAATCGCGAATTCTGTTTTCGCTCAGGATCCGGAATTCTCTCAGTATTATGCTGCTCCATTGTACCTCAATCCTGCCTTTACAGGAACTACAACAGATCATCGCTTTATTGCCAATTATCGAAATCAATGGCCCAACATCGCCAGGGGATATCAGACGACAGCATTTTCTTACGACTACAATTTATCGCAAGCCAACAGCGGTGTCGGTTTTCTGGCTACAATGGATAAAGCAGGGACAGCAGGGATGAAATCCTCTCAATTCAATTTTTTGTATTCCTATAAAGTCAACGTGTCAAATAAATGGGTGATTGCCACCGGACTTAATTTTGGTTATGCCTTTAGAAGTATAGACCTTAACAAATTGATCTTTGGTGATCAGTTACAGTTTGAAGCAGATGCTTCGACACCGAGCGATGATCCTGCTTTATTTAATTTGGGAATGTCACATTACTTTGACTTTAAGGCTGGGATACTCGCCTACAATAAAACCTTTTGGTTAGGATTTGCGGCCAGTCACCTCAACACACCCAATCGTTCCTTACTGAATGAAGAGGCCGGGTTGCCAATCAAAACCACCATCCATGGAGGTGTGAGAATTCCACTTTATTGGGGGCCGTTCAAGCGAGATAGAGTTTCGGTTTTGTCTCCCTCATTTGTTTATAAACAACAAGGGAAATTCGATCAGCTGGACGTGGGCTTTTATTTCTTGTACGATCCCATCATGATTGGTCTGTGGTACAGAGGTATTCCGATTCAACAGAATGTGAAAGATAATATCAGCCAGGATGCCGTAGTAGTGATCCTTGGCTTTAACCTGGAGAGGGTAGAGCTCGCGTATGGTTATGACTTTACCGTATCCGAGTTGGGTCCAATTTCGGGAGGTACGCATGAGTTGGCGATGAAATACAAGCTTGCCATCAACATGAAAAACAAAACAAAGAAAAAGGAAAAATTTATTCCTTGCCCAACCTTCATGCACAAGCTTTGATCAATTTTTCTCTTTGGTCATTAAGTGATGTTATCCAAACTAATGAATTTGTCAGTTTGAGGCCCTCGAAAACTGATAACCATAAACTAAATCTCCTTCGACCCCGATATATCGGGGAGGCTGACAGGATATTTGTAACATTAGTTATTATGGGTGACCGACTGATATTCTATCTTTTTTTACCCTGCAGTAATCTCTTACCTTTGAGGTTTTAACGAAAGTGCATTTCGAAAATCCTTGTCAGGTTGAGCCTGTCGAAACCTGGTTGTTACTTTTTGAACTACAAAACAACTTCGACAAGCTCAGTCTGACAAGCAATATGGATTTTTGAGGTGTCCTGAAATGAGAGAGAGTATTTCATGAATTTGACAGCAGAAATAGACAAAAACTCCGTTTTTAAAGTGGTATCCCATGCCGGTAGCGCGCAAGGTGTGAAGACCTATGTGGTGGGCGGTTTCGTGCGTGATCTTATCCTGAAACGACCTTCAAAAGACATTGATTTTTTGTGTGTGGGAAGCGGTATTGAGTTGGCAAGAGAAGTGGCACGTGCTCTGGGCAATCCTCAGGTGACCATCTTTAAAAACTTTGGTACCGCGATGATTAAACAAGATCAGTTCGAGCTCGAGTTTGTAGGTGCCCGGAAGGAATCGTACCGTCAGGAATCGCGTAAGCCGATTGTAGAAGATGGAACGTTGGAAGACGATCAACTGCGCAGAGATTTTACTATCAATGCCATGGCCATCAGCCTGAATCCGGAAAATTATGGTGAGGTACTCGATCCATTCGGGGGTGTAGCACACCTGAAGAAAAAGATGATTAAAACTCCGCTTCAGCCGGAGCTGACGTTTTCCGATGATCCGCTGCGCATGTTGAGGGCCATTCGCTTTGCTTCTCAACTTTCATTTGATATTGAGGCAGATACCTTTGAGGCGATTACAAAAAATAGAGAACGTATACGAATCGTCTCCATGGAACGCATCATCGATGAGTTGAATAAAATCATCATGTCCCCAACACCCTCGTATGGTTTTAAATTGCTGTTCCACAGTGGCCTGTTAAAATTAATTTTCCCCGAGATGGTGGCCCTACATGGAGTGGAGTATGTGGGAGGAAATGCACATAAGGATAATTTTTTTCATACACTTCAGGTGTTGGATAATGTTGCGACAATGTCCAACGATTTGTGGTTGCGTTGGGCTGCTATCCTGCATGACATCGCGAAGCCGCTGACGAAGCGATATGAAGAAGGACACGGTTGGACCTTTCATGGTCATGAGGAAAAAGGAGCGCGGATGACGCCCGGAATATTCCGAAGACTAAAACTTCCGCTGAACGAAAAAATGGAATTCGTTCAGAAATTGGTACGATTGCACTTAAGACCTATTGCGTTATCCAGGGAAGTTTCTGACGCTGCTATTCGAAGGTTGCTCTTCGAGGCAGGGGATGATATCGATGAGTTAATGAAATTGTGTCGGGCAGATATCACATCTAAGAACACAGAGAAAGTTACCAAGTTTCTGAAAAACTTTGAAAAGGTGGAACAAAGAATGGTGGAAGTGGAAGCGAAGGATAACATTCGGAATTTTCAGCCCCCCATAACAGGGGATGAAATCATCCGCCTATTCAATCTTCCCCCCGGCCCAATCATTGGGGAGATAAAAGATAGAATTAAAGATGCTATTTTGGATGGTGAAATCCACAACGACCGCGAAGAAGCCTATCAGTTGATGTTGGACATTGCAAAAAAGAAGGGACTTAGTAAAACAGAAATAAACACGTGAACAAATTATGAAAACAATTTTCTCGTTACTCTTTATGCTGGTGCTTGTAACAAGCTTCGCACAAAATAAGAAGAAGCAAAAAGCAGAGGCCATTCAGCCTGCAAAGCCTGCTGAGACAGAGGCACAAGCCCCGGTTCAAACTCCTCCTGCAAAACAGGAACCACAGTTGTCCCTGATAACGGAACACTTTCTGAGAAAGCACGCCATTGCGATACGCTGGAATGATATGGACGTGGCCAAAGATGCCCTGTACGATGTGATCACAGAAAATCCGCAGAATGATTCGCTGATCTATACATTGGCCATTAGTTATTACGAAAACCAGAAATATGCTTCGGCAGTTTTGATTTCCCAGGATTTGCTGATCCGCAATCAGAAGAACCTCAGTTTTCTGGAATTGTGCGCGGCTAGCTTTGAAGGACTAGGCTTGAAAGACAAAGCATTACCTCATTACGAAACCATGTATTTGTTGTCCAACAATCTTTCAGCCTTGTATAAAATGGCCTTCTTACAATATGACCTGAAGCGGTTTACTGAATGTAAAACCAATTTAGAAATCCTTCTGAGCAAACCTGACTTGCCA
Source organism: Bacteroidia bacterium (assembly GCA_031401775.1). Classification (GTDB taxonomy): domain Bacteria; phylum Bacteroidota; class Bacteroidia; order Cytophagales; family Cyclobacteriaceae; genus ELB16-189. The sequence goes on from JANNRV010000029.1 coordinate 13,380, forward strand.
AGCCAAAAAGTTGTTTTCAATGATGCGCAAGGTAATCCGAAGGAATATCCCATGAAGGTATCGGTGCTGCACTTGAAAGGCATGATTGCCCAGGATGAGGGAAATAAGGTGGAAGCAAAAAAACAATACACGGAAGCGCTGACATTGGCAGCTGATTTTTTACCGGCCAAGCAAAGCCTGACCAAGCTTAAGTAACTAATGTTACCCAAAATAACCATACGTCATTTGCGACCCCGATTGCGATCGGGGGAAGCAATCTCATTATTATATAGGGGATCGCCTGCCCGCCCGGATGACTCAGGTCGGACGGACTTCCTGCCACCCGATTCCTTCGCAGATACTCGCTATAAAGGAAGATTATTAGTTTTGCGTAACATCACTTAAATAAGACTAAGCAATAGTCTGAGCCTGTCGAAGACCTGAGCCTGTCGAAGACCTGAGCTTGTTTTATTGGTTGTCAGTCTGAGCCTGTCGAAGACCTGAAAGTCCATGCGAGGACTGAGTTCAAAGGGTAGGAATAAATCTTAAAAGCGATGCAACCCTCGTTTTGCGGAGTCGTCTTTTCATATTGAATCAAGAAGGATTGGAGCACGCCAGCGTACACGAAGATATTATTATGAGATGCCGGCAGGGCGACAACGGAGCTTATCATCAGTTGTATGCACTCTACAAAAGAAGCATGTACAATGCTTGCTTTCGGATTGTGAATAGTAAGGAAGAGGCGGAGGACGTGCTACAGGAGTCATTTGTAAGTGCTTTCAAAAACATAGAGCATTATAGGGGAGATTCTACCTTCGGGGCCTGGCTAAAAAAGATTGTCGTTAATCGCGCCATCACGCAAGTGAAAAAAAAGAAGATGGAGCGTTTTCCTCAGGACGATGCCTGGGATGTAAGAGAGGAACCGGAGGTCGATGTTTTTGAAGGTTTTCCATGCACTGTAGAGCGCGTGAATGAGGCAATCCAAAAGCTTCCCGATGGTTATCGAATGGTATTGTCGCTCTACTTACTGGAAGGTTATGATCATGGAGAGATTGGAGAAATTCTGGGAATAACGGAATCAACTTCGAAGTCGCAGTTCAATCGGTCAAAAAAGAAATTGAAAGAATTATTACAAGGAGGTGAGCTATGAAAGATGCATTGAAAGATTTTATCGGAAAAAACCGACAGGCCTTTGATGACAAAGAGCCTTCGGATAAAGTGTGGAAGGGAATTCAATCCGAACTGAAAAGTACATCGCTATGGAATTCAATTGTGGTGTGGCGGATAGCCGCGGCAATTTTACTGGGCCTTTCTTCTTATCTTTTTATCAGCAAAGAGGGTACTGACTTAAAAAAGAGTGAAGTTGCACGCTTACAAATTGAATTCAATGATCTGGAATCTTTTTACAGCAATCAAATTGCAGAAAAAGTAGCCATGATCAGTGGTCTTGATGAAAGTGGAGAACATCAGCAATTCACACAAGACTTCCAGAAGTTGGAGGCAATGTATCAGGTGTTGGCAGAAGAAATGAAATCCAGACCGAATGAGAAAGTCAAGGACGCTCTCATTCTTAATTTATTGATTAGAATTGATTTATTGAATCAGCAACTTAAGAAACTGGAAGATGTCAGAAGCAAAACTGAAGTTGATCCGGTTGAAGTATAATAGAACCCTCTCCTTCGATCCACTACCCTCTCCTTCGGAGAGGGCAGGGTGAGGCAGGGCCTAACCCTCTCCTCTAAAAAAAACAAAATAAGGTCAGATATCCTCATCATTCTTCAACTCAAAAGCATCCTTTGTCGAGTCAAAAATTTTTCCTTCTTCACACTTAAGCACCCTGGCAGGAAAACGTTTGATAAGTCCATAACTATGGGTAGCCATTAGTATAGCAGTACCGCTCTTGTTGATTTGCTGGAATAGCTTCATAATGCCATTCGATACTTCCGGATCTAAATTACCCGTAGGCTCATCGGCAATCAGAATCAAAGGTTCATTGATCAGTGAGCGTGCAATCACTACACGCTGTTGTTCGCCCCCTGAAAGTTGATGTGGCATTTTCTTTTCAACAGAACCGAGTCCCACTTTCATCAACACTTCCGCCAGACACGCTTTCATTTTAGAACTTTCCTTCCACCCTGTGGCGCGCATGACGAAAGTAAGATTTTCACCAACGGTACGGTCGGGGAACAGTTGGAAGTCCTGGAAGATGATGCCAATTTTTCTGCGGAGAAGAGGAACCTGATGGACTTTCATCTCACGGATGTTAAACCCTGCTACATTAATGTCTCCCAGCCGGAGTGGCAGATCGGCATACAATGTTTTTAGGAGTGAGGACTTTCCTGAACCCGTGCGGCCTACCAGATAGGTAAACTCTCCTTTCTCTATGTCAAAGCTGAGGTCGGACAATACACTGTTGCTGTCCTGAAAGATGGTTGCCTCTTTTACACGTACAACAGGATCAGATGAAAACATAGTTAATTCAAAGTTCAAGATTCAAAACTATTGTGAGTATGTTTTATTAATCAGTTTAATAATTAATCTTAAATCTTGAATCTTAAATCTTGAATCTTAAATCTTGAATCTTGAATTTTAAATCTTGAATTTTAAATCCCCCTACCCATTCGCCTTCTTATGATCCGCGAGAAATTTCTCCAGACCACTTGCTGTCAAGGGATGCTTTAATAAATCCATAATTACATTGAGTGGACAAGTCGCTACATCGGCACCAATCTCTGCACATTTAATAAGGTGCATGGTGTGACGAACACTGGCCGCCAGAATTTCTGTGCCATATCCGTAGTTATCGTAAATGTGTCTGATTTGCGCAATCAGCTCAAGACCATCCTGCCCGATGTCATCCAGTCTTCCTATAAAGGGTGAGACATACGATGCTCCGGCCTTGGCACACAAAATCGCCTGGCCCGCAGAAAAGACTAAAGTACAATTGGTTCGGATGCCCTCGCTGCTGAATTTCTTGATGGCTTTCACCCCATCCTTAATCATGGGAACTTTCACCACTATTTTATCATCAATTTTAGCGAGTTCCTTTCCCTCAGCAATAATTCCGTTAAAATCGGTGGCAATCACTTCGGCACTGACATTATTATCAACAATGGAACAGATGGCTTTGTAATGCGCCATGATCTTTTCTTTCCCGGCAATTCCCTCTTTCGCCATGAGCGAAGGATTGGTGGTTACTCCGTCCAGAACCCCAAGATCATGGGCTTCCTTAATTTCAGTAAGATTGGCGGTATCAATAAAGAATTTCATAGTGGGTAGTTGAGTAGCAAATCTACTATTTAAAGGTCACAGGAAAGGTGGAAAAGGAAGTTTTTATCAAAAAGGGAGGGAGAAAAAAATGGCAAAATAACTAAACCGATTGTCAGGCTGAGTTTATCGAAGCCGTTCCGGAGTTAAGACAGCAGTTTTTTATAAGCTTAAAAGGACACTCATAATGTTTTGCCCAAGACCAAATAGTTAATCGCAAATCTACCATTTAAAGGTAACTGGAGATCTGAAAAAAGAAGTTCTTATCAGAAGGGGAGAAAAAAATGGCAAACCGAACATCGCACCGCTACAACCACCTACCCTTGCTACCTTCCGATCCTGGGGGAGTTCAGCAGGAGCTGGTCGTGCCGATTTGCCGTTGCAAAGGTAGAAGAAGAAGTTCACGCTGCAAGTTGCCGGGCTAAATCAACCCCGACAAATAAAGGTTAAATTCCATCGCATTGACTTCCTGAAAGCCATCGGTTTTAAGATCTTCGAAAATGTGCTCGTCAAATTCCAGATCACGGGTTTCAATTTTACCCGAAATCTCAATGGTCAGTTCTGTCCCTGAAAAATGAATGGGGTCAACTTTAACAAGTATTTTTGTTCCTTCTAGTTCTTTTTTGAAATAGTGATGTACGATATTTTTGCTCAAAGCCATGAAGTTAAACCTGCCAGAAAAAATAGAAACGGAGCGCTTGCTGCTACAAAGGCTAAGGTACGAAGATGCGGAAGAAATATTTTACACCTACGCGAGCAAAACCGAATCCACGCTTTATGTTTCATGGGCTACACATCAAACAATCCGCGACACGAGAGCTTATTTGAAATACGCGGTGAATGGCTGGCGGTCCGGTACGGATTACTCTTTTAGCATTCGGGAGCGCTACTCTCAACGATACATGGGTGGGTTGGGAATTTTGAATGACGAAGGTAAGATTCAGTTAGGGTACATCCTAGGGCCACTTCATTGGGGGAAAGGATTGGCAACGGAAGTTTGTCTTAAAATAACAGAAGTACTGAAGACCATTCCCTCTATCTATAGAGTCGGTTCATTTGTAGACGCAGAGAATACGGCCTCCTCAAGAGTCCTTTTAAAAGCAGGATTTGAAGAAGAAGCCCGACTTGAAAAATGGTTTAAATTTGTAAATCAGGACAACCGGCCAAAAGATTGTATTTTATATAAACTTCCGGAAAGCTTTTTCGTAGGAGATAAAACTCATTAGCAAACATAGTGACGCTCTTTAGCACAGGCTTGCCGAGCGATGTAGATGTTGCCAATAGCAAAAATCATTGTGAGTGATGAATGCTAGCCAAGGTTGTATTTGATTTTCTGTTTTAATGCACTTGCAAAGAGGGATTCATCACATGGGTGGGGATGTGGATATCCTTCACCAATTCCTCTTCTAATAGATTGGCCCAAAGCCGGAGATAACGGATTACATCTTTTTTGTGGTTATGCGTCAACGTCCGTTCACCAGGAAGTAGTGATCGAAGTATAGTGGGATCAGATAATTTTTCCAAATGCCTGAGATCATCAGAATCAAAACCATAGGCAATCAGCTCCGAAATGATATCGTCAAAGGGCAATCCATGGATAGGGCAATAGTCATTGAGCTGTTCACTCCAGTCTCCATGCCTCATTAAGGCACGTCTGTGAATCTCCGCCTGCGTCAGTTGGGTAATCTCTTGAGCGAGAAACCCGCAATTGCAAGCTCCCATATGGCCCCATTGATAATGAGTGCTGGCCTCAATTGTCTTTGCTGTTTTGCGTAGGACGTGGATGACTTCTGCACTTGCTTTTGCCATGATTTTAGAATTTAAAGATTGCTGACTCTAACTCCCTAGTTAACCCCAATTTATCTATTTTGTTCCGGCCCGAAAAGGAATGCAGGCACCGTTGATAGAATTTTCAATTCTAAAGAGACCAACATTTGCTAGCTTTCACTCGTTAATAAAAGCTGATTTAAATAACAACCCGATGAAGAATGCAATAGTAAGCCTGTTCGTGGGATCAATACTGGTGTCGTGCTCCCCCGAAAAACGTGAGGAAGCCACTGAAAAGGCCGTGGGCCTGGAGTTAAACAACATGGATACCACTGTCCGTGCCCAAGATGACTTCTTCCGTTTCGTAAACGGTGGATGGATTGCCAGAACTGCTATACCCACTGACCGGGGAAGTTGGGGCTCATTTAATGAATTGCGAGAGAAAAATAACCAGATTTTACTAGACGTAGTCAAGAATGCATCGGTTAACCCCGATTACATTGAAGGCACAGATCAGCGTAAGGCCGCTGACTTTTTTAGTGTTGGTATGGATTCTACCCTGGCAGAGAGTGTGGGAATAAAGCCGCTGCAAGAAACATTGAATAAGATTGACGCTATCAAAAATAAAAATGATTTACAAAGTTATTTGATCGACCAGGAACTGGAAGGTGGTGGTGCATTTTTTGGATTCGCTGTCTTTCCGGATTTGAAGGATAGTAAGAAGATGGGAGCTTACTTAGGTTCAGGGGGCATCGGATTGCCGGAGCGTGATTATTATTTGAAGACGGATCAAAAATCAAAAGAAACACGCGATAAGTACAAAGCGTATACATCAAAGATGTTAGCACTCACGGGCACGGAAGAAGGTAAAGCTAAAAAATCAGCGGAGCGAATCCTGGCATTGGAAGGACAATTGGCCAAATCCATGTTGACCAAAGAGGAAACACGTGATCCGGTGAAACAATACAATAAAAAATCAATTCGTGAGCTGACGGCATTAACACCTTCGGTCAACTGGCCTGTTTACTTTACAGCGTTGGGAGTAAAAGAAGATTCGATTATTGTGACAGAGCCTGCGTATATGAAAGAATATGAAAAGGTGATTAATGGATATCCTTTCGAGGATATTAAAATTTATTTAAAATGGGCTGCCATACGGGGAGCAGCTCCCTTCCTCAACCATGCTTTAGTTAAGGAATCATTCGAATTCAATAGCAAATACTTGAATGGTGTGGATCAGATGAGGCCCCGTTGGAAACGCGTTTTAGGTGTCACGGACGAATACCTGGGAGAAGCAATTGGAAAACTCTATGTCGATCAGACCTTCCCACCGGAAGCCAAGCAAAAGGCCTTGGACATGGTAGAGAATATTAAGCTCGCCTTTGCTGACCGCATCAAGGAATTGGATTGGATGTCAGACTCTACCAAGAAAATGGCCTTGAAAAAGTTAAGCACCTTTACGGTAAAGATCGGTTATCCTGACGAATGGATTAACTATGCAGGGCTGGTGGTAGAAAAGGCTCCTGAAAAAGTATCCTATTATCAAAACGCAGTGAATGCTTCTAAATTCCAAGTACAACGGAATTTGGACAAGTTAGGAAAACCAGTGAACAAAAAGGAATGGGGGATGACTCCTCAAACAGTGAACGCTTACTACAATCCTTTATTCAATGAGATCGTTTTCCCAGCAGGTATACTTCAGCCTCCCTTCTACAATTACAAAGCGGACGAGGCTGTAAATTATGGAGGTATTGGCGCAGTGATTGGCCATGAGATTTCTCATGGATTTGATGATCAGGGTAGTCAATTTGATGCGGAAGGCAACCTGAAAAACTGGTGGCAGGAAGTGGACTTGAATAACTTTAAAGCAAAAGGGAATGCATTGGCAGAGCAATACAATAAATACGAACCGCTGCCCGGTGTGTTTGTGCAAGGGCAATTTACCCTGGGAGAGAATATTGGTGACTTGGGTGGTATCACGGTTGCCTATGAAGGGCTTCAAAGACACCTTAGAGAGAATGGCCGGCCGGGTCTGATGGATGGCTATACTCCGGAACAGCGATTTTATATCTCCTGGGCTACAGTGTGGAGAACCAAGTATAAGGACGAGACACTGCGGACACAAGTGAATACCGATCCTCATTCACCTAATATGTACAGGGCCAATGGACCTATCTCTAACATTGCCGACTTCTACAAGACGTTTGGAATAAAGCCCGGAGATAAAATGTATAGGGAAGAGAAGGACAGAGTCAAGATTTGGTAGATCTGGGGTGAGAATTCAAGCCGAATTTTGTAATGACCGAGTCCTTTGCTAATATTGCCCTCTCAAAGTCATAAACAGAATGGGAAAAGGAGACAAGAAATCAAAGAAAGGGAAACGCTTCATGGGTTCGTATGGTAACGCCAGGAAGAAATCAGCGATTAAGGCAAGAATGAAAAGAAACATCAGCTCAAAGCCTGTTGTAGCGGTGGCTGCCGTAGTGGAGGAAAAACCGAAGGCAAAACGCATCACAAAGAAAAAGGAAGCAGCATAGTAATGAAGAATATTCAAAACATAGCGTGGTGGTGGCATCTGTCGAATTTCGATCGGTCCACGGCTATGTTTTAAATAGATAATATTAAAATTTTAAAAGCCCGCTCCGATCACTCGGGGCGGGCTTTTTTATTCTCTTCATTTACCCTCTCCCCCCGGAGAGGGCAGGGAGAGGCAAAAAACTTAACAATGAAGTATAAACTCAAAACACGATCAAAAAAACTCTTGGCAGATACCCTCACGCCTGTGAATATCTACCTCAAACTTCGTGATGTCTTTGCAGGCAGCCTCTTGC
>JANNRV010000030.1:0-3870 GCA_031401775.1 Bacteroidia bacterium
GGAAAAGAACTAATCTCACGAGCGGTGCATAGTTTAAGCAAGCGGGCAACCAGGCCACTCGTGAAAGTAAATTGTGCCACGCTCCCGGCTAATCTAATTGAAAGTGAATTATTTGGTCATGAGAAGGGGGCCTTTACAGGTGCCCTTACGTTAAAGATTGGCCGCTTTGAATTGGCCAATGGGGGAACCTTATTCCTTGATGAAATCGGTGAGTTGCCGCTGGAACTGCAATCCAAACTATTGAGAGTTCTTCAAGAAGGAGAGTTTGAACGGGTGGGTAGTTCTAAAACAATGAAAGTAGACGTGCGTATAATCGCTGCTACCAACCGTGATCTACAACACTCAGTTAATAACAAGGAGTTCAGATCCGATTTATACTACAGGCTTAATGTCTTCCCCATTTACTCACCACCCTTGAGAGAAAGAAAAGAAGATATTCCTCTATTGGTAAATCACTTTTGCAAAAAGCATGGCGCAAAACTGGGAAAGAAGATAACCTCCATCCCCAAGCCTACACTTGACTTGCTCTCATCCTACGATTGGCCCGGTAATGTTCGCGAACTGGAAAACATTATTGAGCGCGGGCTAATCATCTCATCAACTAACAAACTGGATTTAGGAGAATGGCGTCCAATGAAATCTGAAATTTCTTCTAATCACCGACCATTAATGGACTTTGCTTCCGGTGGGCCAAAAAGTCTGGAAGAAATGGAAAGACTTCATATCGTAGAAGTCTTAAACTCTGCGAATTGGAAGATCCGTGGGGAAGATGGAGCAGCAAAAATACTAGACTTAAATCCTACAACGCTTGAAGCGCGCATGAAAAAACTGGGAATTGTCAGGAGGAAATAGCCTCTCAGATTCCGAATCACTCAGTCAACTCAGCCTCCAATTTTTATCATCTCCAATAATTTGGAGTCCAAAATATTGGATGTAAGCTCCAAAATATTGGAGAATTAGAATTCCATCCTCTTGGTAATTATCTATTAACTATCTGTATAATAGATTGTTACGAGGGTTGGCACGGTCGTTGGAAAAGGATTCCAAAAAAATCAATAAAATGGAATCAACGACTTTCAAAAAAATCAGCGCAAAGCAATTTGTAGAGCGAATTGAAACAAGTAAGGCCAACTCACTGGTCAAGTTTACTTCAGCCTGGAACGGCTCAGCTCACCTATTAAGAAACACACTTGAGGACCTTGCACTGCAGTATAAAGGGCAGGTTAATTTTTTTCTGGTGGATACAGAAGCAGAGGAAGAGTTAGCAAGTGCGTATCGTGTGGAGTCTACACCTACGTTATTATTTTTCAGAAAGGGTACACTCGTAGACCGACTCTCGGGCCTGGCACAAAAATCTACTATCTCCAATAAGATCGAACAACTCGTACTATCTAATCAATAAAAAATAAACTCGACACTAATCATGGAACCAAAAAATTTTTATCTCAAGACATTCAATTTAGCATCTAATTTTTCAGAGCTTCAACTTCAGGAACTCTGCCACATTACATCACAAAAAGAAGCCAAGCAGGGTCAGGTCGTCTATGCCAAAGGTGGGGATAGAAAAGTATTCATGCTCATCAGTGGAAAAGTAAAAATTTCAGAATTCAATGAGTCAGGTGATGAGATGATCAAAGAAATTGTAATGCCCGGTGATTTATTCGGTGATCTTCTGTTCAACCAGGAAGGCATTCATTATGAATATGCAGAAGTGATTTCTGAGCGCGCTACTTATTACACCTTTGAAGTCTCTCAATTGAGCGCGTTGATCAGAAGCAATCCCGTGTTGATGATGAACTACATGGCCAAAGTAAGTGATAAATTTAAAAGCATGGAAAGCCGGTACGTGCACATGGTGACGAAAGATGTGAAATCAAGATTGCTCTATTGCTTTAAAGAATGGGCTCGCAAAGAAGGCAAACAGCTCGGAGACAAAGTAGTAATCAAAAATTCATTGACCCACAATGACTTGGCCAACATGATTTCCACCTCCCGTCAAACCGTGACAGTAATTCTTAACGAACTGAAAGAATCAGGAGTAATCAGTTACAACCGAAAAGAAATCGAATTTTCCCGAATAATGCTTGCAAGTTAATTGACCAGTTCGCTATTTATCTGACACGGGATCACTAAATTGCTCTGCAAATTTGCAACTCAATTAGCACGGGTATCAAAAAAACTATAAACATGACCTATCTATTATTATGATTATTAAACAAAATAAGCTTGAAGGGCAAGTTGCCCTGATTACCGGGGCTAGCTCCGGCATTGGTGCTGGGGTAGCAAAGGCCCTTTCATTGGCAGGAGCCACGGTGGTTATCAATTATTCAAGTAATCCTGACAAGGCTGAAAAAATACTTTCGGAAATCAAAGCAGCGGGTGGCGATGGGATGACCATCAAGGCAGACGTTAGTAATGAGCAGGAAGTAATTGATATGTTTGCTCAGATGCTCAAAAAATATGGAACACTTGATATCCTGGTGAACAACGCAGGACTTCAGAAAGATGCAAAATTTCATAACATGACGTTGGCAGAATGGAACCATGTCATTGGTATCAACCTGACTGGCCAATTTCTCTGTTCACGTGAAGCGATCAAAGAATTCATGCGAAGAGGAATTGTACCAGAGCGCTCCAAATCAGCCGGAAAAATTATTTGTATGAGTTCTGTACACGAGGTCATTCCCTGGGCCGGTCACGCGAACTATTCCGCATCCAAAGGCGGAGTGATGATGCTGATGAAAAGTATTGCGCAAGAATACGCTCCTCTTAAAATCCGTGTAAACAGTATTGGACCGGGTGCCATTCGCACACCAATCAATCATGGCGCATGGCAAACACCCGAAGCTTACAATCAATTGTTGAAATTGATTCCTGCCAAAAGGATCGGAGAAGTTGAAGATATTGGAGGCGCTGCAGTATGGCTTGCTTCGGATGATTCTGAATACGTAAATGGTATCACCCTGTTTGTAGACGGAGGAATGCTCTTGTATCCTGGGTTTGAAGATAACGGGTAATTTGAGGATAGTCAAATCAACGAATCAACTAATTGCCGAATCAACCCATCGATTATGACTGCCGAGAAACAAAGACTTTTTGAAGACCGTGATAAGAAAAAAAACTGGCGCAAGTTTGGCCCCTACCTTACCGAACGTCAGTGGGGAACGGTGCGCGAAGATTACAGTCCTCATGGGAATGCATGGGAATTTGTATCGCACGATGCAGCGCGAAGTAAGGCCTATCGCTGGGGCGAAGAAGGTATCGGTGGCATCAGCGATGATAAGCAGTTGCTTTGCTTCTCTATCGCACTTTGGAATAAAAAAGACCCCATCCTTAAAGAACGAATCTTTGGCCTGACCGGCAATGAAGGCAATCATGCGGAGGACTGTAAAGATCATTATTACTACCTGGACAGCACTCCAACCCATTCGTACATGAAGATGCTTTATAAGTATCCTCAAAGCGAATTCCCCTATGCGCACCTCGTTGAAGAAAACAGAAGAAGAGGTAAACTTAATCCTGAATTTGAACTGGTGGACACCGGCATCTTTAATGAGAATAAATATTTTGATGTTTTCATTGAGTATGCTAAGGCGGACGATGAAGATATTTTAATAAAAATTACGGTAGAAAACCGTGGACCTGAAGCCGCTCAATTGAATTTACTTCCCACCCTCTGGTTCCGCAACACCTGGGCCTGGGGATATGATGATTACAAACCGGAGTTATACCTGGACGAAAGTGGAATAATCAAAATTTCCCATAAAGACTTAGGCGATCGCTATCTATTTTATGAAGGAAAAGCTGACGCTCTTTTCTGTGAAAATGAAACGAATACGGGCCGTCTTTATGATTATCATCAGGATGGAA
>JANNRV010000031.1:0-8372 GCA_031401775.1 Bacteroidia bacterium
CGCGGCTCGACGGCGGTCTCGATCTTTTCGACGCGCCGGACAATGTCTTCGATCTCGGTCCGGGCGGCGCCCGACAGCAGCGCGATGAGCGCCCCGGTCCCTGCCGCGTTGCCGGCTGACCGGACGTTGGCCAGGTCGCAATCGGGGATGAGCCCCAGCACCATCGCGTGGGTCGTGTCGATCTGGCTGCCGAACGCGCCCGCCAGGCGGATGTCGTCCAGCGTCTCGATCTCGAGCTGGTCCATCAGCAGCCGGACACCGATCCTCTCCAACGACTTCTTCCAGCCTTACCAACACTTTCATTCATGTGGTCAGAGTTGGAAACAGTACCTACTGTAGCCATGCAGTTTGACAATACACTGCGCATTTCGCCAGAAGGCATTTTTAGCGTTGCATAAGCTCCTTCACGAGCAAGAAGCTGAACAAAAACTCCCGCACTGCGAGCAACCGATGCTCCCTTGCCTGGCTTAAGTTCCACATTATGAATAATGGTACCCAAAGGAATTTTTGATAAAGGAAGTGCATTGCCTACTTCAGGAGCTACATTTTCTCCAGAAGTTACAATCTGTCCAACCTTTAAACCATTGGGGGCAAGAATATAAGATTTGTGACCGTCTACGTAGTATAATTTCGCTACACGTGCAGTACGTGTAGGATCATACTCAATGGATTTTACCGTTGCCGGTATGCCAGCACGATCTCTTTTGAAATCAATATCTCTAAGTTTTTGCTTATGACCACCACCAATGTAGCGCATAGTCATTCTTCCCTGATTGTTACGACCACCGGTCTTCTTCAGGGTAGACGTGAGCAACGATTTCTCTGGTTTAGATTCGGTGATGTCATCGAATCCGGGAGAGAGTCTGTGTCTCGTTCCAGCTGTGATCGGCCTAAGTTTCTTCAACGCCATTGTTCAGTAGTTATACGTTGCTATAAAAATCAATTACTTCACCTTCAGCCAATGTGACGATGGCCTTCTTTATATGTGGCTTGCGACCTTCCAGGGTGCCGGCCTTTGTAAATCTTACTTTGCGCTTGCCCATGATATTCATGGTGTTCACACTCACAACATTTACATTATACATTTTTTCCACTGCGTTCTTAATCTCCACTTTGTTGGCATCTGTATCAACAACAAATCCATACTTGCCTTTTTCGTTCAAAGCAGAGACTTTCTCAGTAACCAGGGGTCTTTTTAAAATACTCATGTGGCTTACTGTTTATTTAAAATAGTATCAATTACACCAATGGCACTCTCTACCAAAATCAATTGTTCCGCATTCATCAAATCGTAAGTATTGATCTGACCTGCTGTAATGATTTTAGCATTGGGTACATTTCTTCCAGACAATACCACGTTCTTCTTGTTATCTGGCAACACGAGGAGTGTTTTTTTGTCAGTTAGTGAAAGAGCATTCAGCAAGCTTACGTACTGCTTAGTCTTTGGGGCATCAAAATTGAAATCCTCAAGAATCGCTATGGAATTGTCTTTTGCCTTATATGTCAGGGCTGATCTTCTAGCCAGGTCTTTTACTTTTTTGTTCAACTTAAAAGAGTAGTCTCGGGGCTGAGGTCCAAAAACACGTCCACCACCTTTAAACAATGGACTCTTGATGTTACCTGCACGAGCTCCACCGGTACCTTTTTGTTTCTTGATCTTCTTAGAAGATCCGGATATTTCATTGCGCTGCTTGGACTTGCTGGTTCCCTGACGCTGATTGGCGAGGTAACTTTTTACATCCAGCCAGATCGCGTGGTCGTTGGGCTCAATGCCGAAAACCTCTGCGGAGAGGTTTATTTTGCGGCCGGTATTCTCACCACTATATTTTACAACTGAGATATCCATTACTTATGAAGAATTATAGTTGAGTTCTTAGCTCCGGGGACGGAACCACTTAATAAAATCAAATTTTGATCAGGCATAATCTTGATCACTTTCAGGTTAAGTGTCTTTACACGATCTCCCCCCATACGGCCAGGAAGACGCTTGCCTTTGATAACGCGAGAAGCAAAGGAAGCATTACCCATAGAACCAGGAGCACGAAGGCGATTGTGCTGGCCGTGAGTTTGGCCACCTACACCGGCAAAACCATAACGTTTTACCACACCTTGAAATCCTTTTCCTTTCGAAGTACCGATTGCATCAATAAAATCACCTTCAGCGAAAATATCTTGTACACGAATCTCTTTACCTAACTCGGCCATCGTGTCGAACTCAGCTTCGAAATCTCTGAATTCAATAACATTTTTCTTTGGCGTTGTATTCGCTTTTTTGAAATGGCCCTTCATTGCGTTGGGAGTATTCTTTTCCTTCCGCTCGCCAAATGACAATTGTAAAGCCTTGTAACCGTCTTTCGTATCAGCGCTTTTCACCTGAGTGACGATGCAAGGCCCTGCCTCGATGACGGTAACTGCAATATTCACCCCATCCGAGCCGAATACGCTGGTCATTCCTATCTTTCTTCCGATTATTCCAGGCATGATTGAAACCTTTTTGCTTGTTTTTAAATCATTTTGCGGGTTTTGTACCGCAAAAAGGACTGCAAAGATAGGAACAGTTATATAGTTACCAAACGTGGGTTTAAAAAAAATGCCCTAGGCTTCAGGGTTTTGATCCTGTCTTTGATTGGGGGCTTGATTGTCAATGAATTACATATCAAATGCTATTTTTATTTTAAACAGAAACACCTTCCGCAATAAAAGCTCTTACTTTTCAGATCTCAAAATGAAAATGAACCCGGTTTCCTCGGCTACCAAAGTACTCTTGCTTCTCAGTGCACTGCTGTTGGTTTTGACTTGGGTGAGTATTTCAATAGGAAGTTTGAAAATTCCAATCACAGAAACAGCAGGTGCTCTTTTTGGAGACAAAGAATCCGTGTGGTCAGATATCGTTTGGGAATTTCGTTTGCCCAAAACGTTGACCTGCATTCTTGTCGGGATGGCATTGGCCTCCAGTGGATTGATGATGCAAACCCTTTTCAGAAATCCATTGGCTGGCCCCGATGTGCTGGGCCTTAGCTCCGGTGCGAGTCTATTAGTAGCCATTCTCACTCTGGCAGGAACTTGGGGAGCTAGTTTTTTAACCCAACTAATTACAAGCCCCTGGGCAATTGCTCTGACCGCCAGCCTTGGGAGTGGATTGGTATTCGCTCTTGTTATTGCGGCAGCCCAAAAAGTAAAGGATAACGTATCGCTGTTAATCATAGGATTAATGATTGGTGCAGCTACCTCTTCCATGGTGATGACACTACAGTTTCTGAGCACAGCGGATAATCTTCAAGCTTTTGTGATCTGGACGATGGGCAGCGTGGGGGGAACAGGTTGGGGAGAGATCAAAGTACTCGCTTTGATTGTAATTCTAGGAATAGGTATTGCCCTAGCCTCCATGAAGTCATTAAACGCTCTTCTTCTTGGCGAAAATTATGCACAAAGCCTTGGCGTGAAAATTCAGCGGTCACGATTTCTGATTGTACTTTCAACCAGCCTCATGTCGGGGGCGGTTACTGCTTTTTGTGGCCCGATTGCTTTTGTTGGACTGGCCGTTCCCCATCTTGTTAGAATCGTCATTAGCACAAGCAATCATAAAATTCTATTACCTGCCGTGATGATAGGTGGAGCTACACTGATTTTACTTTGCGATATACTGGCACAGTTGGCTGGCAGAACTCAGTCTCTTCCGTTGAATGCGATTACCTCTTTAATTGGTGCTCCGGTGGTGATTTGGGTTGTGATAAGAAGCCGAAATTCTAAATCTAGCAGCTGATGGAAACGGAAGTCAACTCAATTGAAAAATGCCTTCTCAAAACCCGTGGACTGACCTTGGGTTATAAAACCGGAGAGCAGTCAACTTTCCTTTTTGAGAACCTTAACCTTTCGCTTTGCGCGGGTGAATTAATTTGCTTCATGGGGCCCAATGGAATTGGCAAGTCTACACTAATTCGAACTCTGGCTGGATTGCAGAAACCGTTGGCAGGAGAAATTTCTGTATCTGGCACGGCTGATATTGCTATTGTATTGACAGACAAAATTTCGAGCTTGAGTATGTCGGTGTATGATTTAGTTGCATTCGGGCGCTATCCTTATTTGGATTGGCGCATTCAGTTAAGCGAGGAAGACAAGAATATAATCAACCGAGCCATAGCACTTGTTCACATCAATCATCTTGAGAATAAAAAATTATATGAATTAAGTGATGGGCAAATGCAAATGGCCCTGATTGCTCGAGCGCTCGCTCAGGAGACACCTATTCTACTGTTGGATGAACCAACAGCGCATCTTGATCTGAATAATAGGGTGGAGATTATGAATATTCTTAGAAGGCTTTGCAGAACAACCCACAAAGCAATCTTGATCGCTACGCACGAACTTGATCTTGCTCTTCAGACGGCCGACCTACTTTGGCTCGCTACTTCAGACAAAACAATTCACACCGGCATCCCTGAAGATCTGGTACTGGACGGGTCATTTGATAAGATCTTTCAATTCAAGGGCTTTGATTTGAAGACCGGTAAAGTTGATCATGAAACCCATCGCGGCATTTCAATTCAACTCCATGGTGACGGGTTTGAAGTTCTGTGGACGAAAAATGCACTCGAGAGATCAGGCTATGAAATCGAACCGTCTGCACCGATCTCAATTTACTTACTTCATGAAGAAAATAAATTGATCTGGAAATTAGAATCGCTAAGGCAGGTTACTACCTATTACTCTATACAGGAACTTTTGAAAGGTCTCTTGACTTAAATTCGCTCCACACCTAAACCCGGCTTATCAGAACAAGACATCATTCCGTCTTTCAGTAAAAATCCTCCTTTGACAACATCTTTCGCCAAGTCTAGACTTCCATCGAGATCAATGTATTTTGTGTTGGAGCAGGCAAACGCTGTATGTAAGGCAGCGGTAATACTCACGATGCTTTCATCATTGCATCCCCAGAAAAGATCAATCCCTTCTGTCAATCCAATATTTGCAATCTTTAAGCCTTGACTAATACCTCCGCACTTCATCAGTTTGATATTAAATATCCCTGCTGCGCGTGGTGGCTTTATCAATTCCATAGCATCCTTTGCGGATAGCAGTGATTCGTCCGCTGCCACTTTTGCTTTCACTTCATCCGGTAGTTTTTTAAGCTCTCCTATTTGCTTTGCAGGAAGCGGCTGCTCAATCAACTCCACATCAAGCGATTTTGTCTTGTTGTAAAATTCAATCGTCTGCTCAATGGTATAGCCTTGGTTCGCATCAATCCTGATGACAAACTGCTTTCCAAATTTTTCTCTCAACTTTACGATCCGTTCGATATCTTCATTGATATCCTTACCCAATTTCACCTTCAGTACTTTAAATCCATTTCCGCCGTACTCCGCTGCTTCTTTAAGTGTCTCCTCCACATTCTTAATTCCAATCGTATTGGATGTGGCCATTGACTTGATTTTCTGCCCAAGGTATTTTACCAACGGAATACCTAAGTATTTTGTAAAGGCATCATGCAAAGCAATATCAACAGCTGCAACCGCTGCTGGAGTAGTCGGAAATTTCTGCCACATTTCAAAAGTCAATTGATGAATCTCACGGATATCACGACCAATGAGAAACTCTAAGTTTTTTTCTTTGAGCGTATCCAGTGTTTGCCCCAGGTATTCGCCCGTTACATACTCGCTAGGATTCGCAGCACCAATACCTGCGGTACCATTTTCGAGTGTAATTTCAACAAATGCGTTGAGCACTTCGTCTATGGTTTTGAATGCGATGGTATAGGGTTTTGTGTTTCCTAAATCAGCACTCCAAACTTTAATGCCTTTTATTTTGGTCATTGGATATTGTTTCAATGGTGTAGTTATACCTGAGCGATGGATTTGTCAATCATGTCTTTAAAAATGGTCACTAATCTTGAGACGCCATCCTCGAGTGGCAAAATGACGGGTATACCAAGTTCTTTTTCTTTATTAATAGCATAATCACGAGCTTCTTTTTCATTCATGCCACGTGTATTGACTGTCAGCGCTACGGTGGGTGCACCATAAATTTTTATCAATGCAATTTCATCTTTGATCTCGGGTAAATAAGCCGGATAAAACTCCATGTCTTTGTATTGCTTACGCATCGGATTGTGTTGTAATACTACCCCGCTGGCATCAGCAGATACGATCCACTCCGAGCCAGCCGGGCCGCTTGGATTGCGAAGTGCGGATTGTCCTTCAATAAAAATAATATCCGGCTTTGCCTCTTCCCAGCATTTAACAATGGCATACTCCATCTCACCAGAAATAAAATCATTCAACGTACTATCGAACACAAAACCATAGTTGGCTCCCTGCATCCAGCCCGTTTGTCCTGTATAAATCATTTCTGCCCTGTAGCCTGCCTGCTTCATTGCCTCTGTTAAGAAACGAGTTGTTGTTCTTTTTCCCAGTGAACAATCAGTACCCAAGACAGCAATCCTTGGGCAGTGCACACGTTTAATTGCTCCGGACCAAAAATGAAGGTCTTTGAATTTTTTTGGCTTGCGCACATCTATGATCTCCAAACCTTTTTCCTTCGCCAGATTGGCAAGTTCTGGAATGTCAGAAATGTATTCATGAAGGCCATTGACCAAACTGTAATTATTTTGTAGCGCTTCCTTGAGCAGTACACGAAGCGATTCAGGAATTACCCCGCCTTTAGTAGCCACTCCGATGATACAATATTTTGCCTTCTCCTTCGATGATTTTATAAAATCACCAATCGTAGCGTAAACCGGAATATTTCTTTTCTTTCTGTCTAGAATTTCACCAGCATCTTTACCTGCCTCCTTATGATCAATCACACCAAGAATGTTAAAACGGTCAGTTCCCCGAATAAGGCCATGGGCTGTTTTTCCATTACTTGATGTTAAATAGCCTGCTGTGATGACAATAGCGTTACTTTTTTGCATACAATTAATTTGAAGGGTGAAAATTTCGGTTAATAATAGGAGTTTTCAAAAGCCTAATACGCTTCGAGAAGTCAATTTTACTGAAACCGGTGAAATCTGGCCGGTTATTTGCCACGATCTTTTGATACTTTGCAAAATATATTTTTAGCAAAGAGAATCACGTAATTTTATAGCAGCAAACTTTAAAGTGAACAACTATGAAAAATTATTTATTGGCAATTCTTGTATCAACTTTTAGTGGAGTTCAAGCTCAATCTATTGTTGGTACCTGGCAACAGGTGGAAGAAAAGACGTGCATGCAAAGCCCGTTTGAGGAAAGCGATACAGAAAAAGAATTGGTTCCGGGGTTTGGATCTACACAAAATGCAGTTGCCAAACTGATCAAATTTGGCAACAAAGGCACAGGAGAAGAAGGGATTTTTTCAAAGGGTAGTAAGAAAGGCAGTGCTATGAATAGCTTTAAGTATCAGGTGAACGATCTGGAATTATTGTTACTCGACAAGAAGTCAGGCATCATGACACAACGATTCATTATTGATGAACTTAGCGTTTCTACTTTGAAGATTCACAATGCAAGTAAGGATTGCGAGATCAGAACCTTTTCACGGATAAAATAATTATCTTTGAATATGAATACTGTTGCAATCAAAGAAGAAATAAAACAAATGATTGACCATGTTGAGGATCCTGCTATTCTTGATGCCGTCAAAGATTTGCTATGAATGCTTGCCAGTGTCCTGCTCACTTCCACGCCGCCTTGAACTTTGCGTCGAGACGTTGGTACTCAGCGTACTCAGGGTCCAGGTTGACACGGAGCCACTTGGCTGTGTGTGACTGCGACTCTTCCAGGTAGAACCGAGCCTCCATCCAGACCTCTCTCTCAATCACTCGCCACTTGTCCCGGCTCCCGAGATCGGTCCTCAGAATTTCATCAAGGATGAAGTTCGCTTCCTGAGGTGTGCCGAAGTACGCCTCAGGTGTGTAGTGCCCGTCTAGCGTCTTCTCCAGAACCCACACCGTAGTGCGCTCCCGGCTCATTTGACTAGCCAGACGACCACACCGACGACGACGAGCGCCACGATCCCGATGGCCACACTGATCCAGAGCGGAGATAGCACCCCGATCCAAGGCCACGTGATGACTCCGATCAACTTCAACGCAATGAACAGGATGGTGAGGAGCCCGAAGAACCCGATACCGCCCCCTGATTGATTACTTGAACTCATCTTTCCTCCGTCTCTCGTGTGTCAAGCCAGAACTTGGCTTCTTCCTTTGTGGACCAGCCCTCAACGTCTTGTGCGAAGAGAGCGCTCTTCAGAACCCTACCGAAGTCAGGGCCAGGCTTCCAACCTCGTGCGATCAAATCGTCACCAGTCAGCAGAGGAGACAGGATATCGCCGAACTCTGCAATAGGCTCTTCCCAGAGTCGCTGAGCGTCAATCCACGACTGGAACGACAGAGG
>JANNRV010000032.1:0-2306 GCA_031401775.1 Bacteroidia bacterium
GGTGTCAGCGCACCTTTTTTGCTGAACGATTTAGCCTTCTTAATGCGGAAGGATAGCGATGTTGAAAGCTTCGTTCGAAGAAAAATGAAAGACTCAATAACTGAAGAGGTTGAAATTGCCGGGCTTAGGATGGATAAAAATAAGCTGGTTAATTCTGCCCAGTTACCAGAAATAACTGCATTTGCAATCGCAATTGGTGAGCTTGCCAATTTTATGGAAGATTTGAATTTACGGTACTCTTATGATTACAAGAAAAAACAAATCATCGGCTCAACGGAGTGTCTTATTTTGGAAGATAGGAAGGTAACTATAAACAAGAGTTATCTAAAGTCATACAACGATGACAATGGCAGAAGAATTATCAAATCAAAGTCACAAGAAGAGGTTTATAAAATCGTCAATCGAATTGCAGAAAGCTTGAATGAACTGGTAACAGTTTCAAAAGACTTTTCAGGTAGACCACTAAAGACCCACGAGGTAAATTTCCATAACCCAGGCTTTATTTTTAATTACCATAGCATTTTGGAATACGATAGCAGTGCTAAGAAATTTAAAGTAGGTGTGAATTTCGTTCTCGCTAACTAAAAGTACATTCAATTTTTCCAATTTTTTAAACTTCAGAATACAATGGCAGTTAATTTTCCAGTAGACGCAGACATCAGCCCCGCCTCGAAACACATCGATGAACTGGTGAAGGCATTGCAAAAAGCCGGAAGGGAAGCAGGCCTCACCGAAAAACAGATTGATGAGATCACCAAGAGCGCGAAGCTTGCGGGCACGGATGGAGTAAAGAACATCAACAACGTGAACAAAGGAATGGGTGATCTTGGCAGTGTTGCCAAGAAAGCCGGGTCAGCAATTATTGCAGCCTTTGCCTTTGAAAAGATAGTGCAGTTTGGCAAGGAGGTAATTGCAATCACTTCGGAGTTTCAAAAATTTGAAGCCGTACTCACCAATACACTCGGAAGCAAGAGTGCAGCACGAAGGGCCATTGCAGAGATCACTGCCTTTGCGGCAAAGACCCCCTTCAGTGTGCGTGAGCTCACCGAATCATTTGTGAAGCTCGCCAACCAGGGCTTTAAGCCTACACAAATAGAGATGCGCAAGCTGGGCGACCTTGCAAGCAGTACCGGAAAACAATTTGATCAGCTCACGGAAGCCATCATTGATGCGCAGACGGGTGAGTTTGAACGCTTGAAAGAGTTTGGCATACGCGCCAGCAAAGCAGGGGACCAGGTTAAGTTTACTTTCAAAGGAGTAGAGACTCAAACCAAGTTTACAAGTGATGCTATACGAGACTATGTACTGAGCCTTGGAGATGCAGCCGGAGTAAGTGGAGCAATGGAAGCGATCAGCGCAACGCTGGGCGGAAAGATTTCAAACCTTGGCGATAGTTGGGATCAGTTTTTGAAAACACTGGGCGATGGAAACAGTGGAGCATTGAGCGGAACGGTTTCACTTCTAGATGAAGCTTTAAAGATTGCAACTGACCTTGTTAAGACAACAGATCAGCGAAATTTAGAATCGCGAACTGCCCAGGCAGGAGCGGTGTTTGATAAATTTAAAGGTTTAGAAACAGAAGCTGAGCAACAGGAATTTCTACAGAAGATATACGAGCGCAAACTCCAAATTCAGATTGATATTGCTAAAGCACACAAGGATACACTACATGCTTCTATTCCTGTCTACAATCAGAATGTAAAAGACCTCGCCATAGCAGATGAGTCTATTGACTTGATTGGAAATTATATAGCGGCATTAAAAGCGGAGAAGAAACAAAAAGAAGATAAGGCTGCTGATGAAGCAAAAAGGAAGAGGTTAGAGAATGAGAACAGGGAATATGAAAACCTGATAAAGAATTATAAAACAGCAGCAGAGAAAGGCGAAGCCTACCGGAAGTTCTTAGCCGAGCTGCGCAAGGCAGAAGAGAGCGATGCTACTAAACGGATAGCTTTTGGTGTAAACCAATCAGTCAAATTTGGAGTCGCAGGTCCGGGCCCTCGGGAGTTTGATATTGCAGGCCAGGGAGATGTAAAACAAAATCCATACACACCATCCTCCGGAGGCACAACTGATCTGCAACAACAACTCGCGCAGGAGTCCTTTGACTTTGCTGTGTCGCTCATTGGCAATCTTGCCGACATAGAGAATGCACAAGACCAGGCAGACCGCCAGCGGCTGCAAGAGAAATACAGCTATGAGCTAAGCCTGGCCGGCAACAATGAAGATGCCAAGCTCAAGCTGAAGAAAGACTTTGAAGCCAAAGACAGGGAGATACAAAACAGGCAAATACAGAGAAGTAGAGA
>JANNRV010000033.1:0-2332 GCA_031401775.1 Bacteroidia bacterium
CAAAGGGGACACTTTAAGAATGAAAATTGTAATCATTCGATATAACGCAGGAAATATCCAATCTGTAGCCTTCGCACTGGAAAGACTGGGTGTAGAGTATGCTGTCACTGAAAATCCTGAAGAAATTGCTGCTGCCGACAAAGTCATTTTCCCTGGTGTGGGAGAAGCAGGCACTACCATGGGTTATCTCAAAGACCGAAAGTTGGACAAGGTAATTGTATCACTCCAACAACCGGTGCTCGGCATCTGCCTGGGCATGCAATTAATGTGTAAAGATTCTGCTGAAAATAGTACCCCTTGCCTCGGGATATTTGACTGTTCAGTTGAAAAATTCACTCCCACCACGGAGTCAAAAGTTCCACACATGGGTTGGAATGATTTAACCGAGATAAAAGACTGGCATTCACCAGAACTGAAGAATCAATTCGTTTATTTTGTGCACAGTTACTTCATCCCAGTCAATGTGTATACAACGGCCAGAACACGCTACATTTTAGATTTTAGCGCTGCCATGAGAAAGGATAATTTTTATGCCGTTCAGTTTCACCCAGAAAAATCTGCTCGTACCGGTGAACTAGTCTTACAAAATTTTTTAAGTGTATGAGAATTATTCCAGCCATTGATATTATTGACGGCAAGTGCGTCCGATTAGTTCAAGGTGATTTTCAAAAAATGAAGATGTATCGGGAAGATCCTGTTGAAGTAGCGAAAGAATTTGAAGAGGCAGATCTGGAGTACCTTCATTTAGTGGACCTCGATGGTGCTAAGAAAGGGAACGTGGTTAATTGGGATGTGATTGAGGATATTCAGGCCAAGACAACATTAAAAGTTGACTTTGGTGGCGGGGTAAAGACGACAGAAGAAGTTGACCGACTTTTAGATCTGGGAATCAATCAAATCAATGTCGGCAGTCTCGCAGTTGCGGAACCTAAGCTATTCAGCGACTGGTTATGGAAATACGGTCCAGAGAATTTTATACTCAGTTCAGATGTGCGAAATGAAAACATCCTTGTTAAAGGATGGACAGAGGCTACAAAAATTAATCTTTTTGATCTGGTATCACAGTTTGTGACGGATGGACTTGAATTCGTCTGCTGCACTGATATTGAAACCGATGGCATGATGAAGGGCCCAAATTTTATCCTTTATAGGAAATTAAAGAGTCATTTTCCAAAACTCAAAATCATTGCAAGCGGTGGAATCAGTTCAGTGAGTGACCTGGAAGAGCTGCAATATATCCATGTGGATGGGGCTATCATTGGCAAAGCCATTTACGAGGGTAAAATCAAATTGCCGGAACTACGAAATCTGATCTGATCGCTTCGACCAAATTAATACTTTGCTCACCAAAAGAATCATTCCCTGCCTCGACATTAAGGATGGACGCACCGTAAAGGGTATTAATTTTATCAACCTGCGCGATGCGGGCGATCCGGTAGAACTTGCCGCAACGTATGCACAACAGGGTGCTGATGAACTTGTCTTCCTGGATATTTCGGCAACGCATGAGAACAGAAAAACGCTTTTGAATTTAGTTAAGAAAATTGCTGCTCACATAAATATTCCATTTACCGTTGGAGGCGGGATAGGCTCTATTGAAGATGTTTCTCCCTTATTAGATTCAGGCGCAGATAAAGTAAGCATTAACTCGGCAGCCGTTAAGAACCCTTCCCTTATTAATGATCTGGCAAAAGCATTTGGTTCGCAATGTATTGTGCTAGCCATTGATGCCCGGAAAATTGATAACCAATGGACTGTGCACACTCATGGAGGACGAAATCCTACCGAACGAAAACTATTCTCCTGGGCAAAAGAATGTCAGGAAAGAGGTGCTGGAGAGGTTCTTTTTACAAGCATGGATCATGATGGAACCAAAACCGGATTTGCCAATGATCCTCTGTATAAACTTCATACCTTACTTGACATCCCCTTAATTGCTTCTGGCGGTGCTGGAACAATGCAACACTTTGCTGAAGCGTTTATTATCGGTCAGGCTGATGGTGCATTGGCGGCAGGGACTTTTCACTTTGGCGAAATTAAAATCCCAGAGCTTAAGCATTACCTGGTCCAAAACGGAATCCTGATTCGCAACCAAGAAACGAATGTATTATGATTGATCCATCCAAAGTCAATTTTAAAAAACTAAATGGTCTTGTCCCGTGCGTCATACAGGACAACGTTACTCAGAAAGTCTTGATGTTAGGCTTCATGAATGAAGAGGCTCTTCAGAAAACAATTCAGGAAAAGCGTGTTACGTTCTATAGTCGCAGCAAACAAAGGCTATGGACAAAAGGAGAAACTTCCGGCAATTACTTGGCCTTGATTGATCTTA
>JANNRV010000034.1:0-25607 GCA_031401775.1 Bacteroidia bacterium
TAATTCCAAAATTGGGTACAATAATTTACAAAGTACAACTGAAATTTTCATTGGAAAAGTGCTACTTCTTAATATAGTTTCCTAATTTCAAACTTATTGATCTAGCACAACTCTTTAAATCAAAATAGAGCCAAATGCAAATTTGGAAGCAATCTAAAGTCAAAGTCAAGATACTTTTAAGGTTTATTGAGGATTTGATTAGAGGGAATTTCTTTAGATTTTCAAAGAAGTGTACCGCAAATCTTCCACATTCAATTTGCTTGACGCAAGAAATAAAGCAAAGTGAAACTTACGAGAATAAAGTATTTAATCTTGCTCTGGCTTCAAACCAGATCAATAAATATTTAGTTATGCCGAATGAAATCCTTTCATTTTGGAATATTATTGGCAATCCTAACCAGAAGTATAAAAAAGGTCGTGCTATCATTAATGGAAAATTAACTGTTGAGATTGGCGGTGGCTTATGTCAAGTGTCAGGTATTCTTCATCAAATTGCCTTGTTGGCGGGATTGAAAATTATTGAACGACACAATCATTCAATAGATATTTATACCAACGAGACCAGATTTGCCCCTTTAGGCACCGATGCAACAGTCGTCTATGGGTACAAAGACTTACGATTTATAAACAACTATGATTTCCCAATAAAGTTTCAGCTTGATGTTGTCAATAATTCATTAAACGTGAAACTAATGAGCTTGGAGAAGATAGAAGAAAGGAAACTTATCTATGAAGTAAAGGAAGATGGAGACTTTGTTAAAGCTTTTGTAAGAAGTGAAGCCAATAATATACTTTCAGTCTCAAAATATCAAAAAAATCAGTCTTTGGACAGGAAACCAATCTAAGCTGCCTATGGCAAGTTCAATGATCTTTTTTCAGATGTAGCTGGAGCCCTTGACTACTGCAACCCTTTCAGCAACAATTCCAGATTCCTTCTGAAAAAATACCGCAACTGTGAAAGTTGATTGATATGCGCTGTTACAACAGATCCATAGAAAAGCGTGGTGAGTATCTGTGTCACATCGCGGGTGTTGGTTGTTTTGGTGATTTCTTTCTTGAAAATTGCTTCGAGTGAAAACTTTTCAAACATCTGATCAACCGACTGAATTTCGATTTTATGAATATCAACTATCTCCGGATAGAGTAATTTCTTTTCTTCCAGCTTCACAGGAAACGGTTTTGGAAGTCGCTTCATGTCAGCGAGATAAGCAAACAAGCGGAGAATAATTCCCGGATGGGCCTCACAATCTTCACTTAGTTTATCAAAAAGATAAGTAATCCCCAGTACACCTTCCCTCGGCTTGTCTCTCAGTTCAACTGCCCTGTGTAAGCACCATACACGAAAAAAATAAAGGAGAATGTCTTCCTTCTGTGGAAAGTACTTGAACAAAGTGACCTTGGATATTTTTGTTTTGGCGCAAATCTCGTCTACATAAACATCATCGAAGGATTTTTTCCCAATGAGTTTTACGGTATGATCCAAAACACTCAACTTCAGGCGGGCGGCTTTTTCTTTTCGGAGGCTCATGGTTTTGTTCAGCCGGAAATAATACATTTATGCGATTAAACCCAACCCCTATTCCATGAAGCGCTCTGTTATTCTTCTATCGGTAATTTGCCTCGTTGCGTGTACTTCTAAAGAAGCTAAAAATGAAAAGGTCACTGGCCGTATTGCAGATAAAGCGATGGTAGTATCCGCACATCCCCTCGCCTCTAAAATTGGTGTTGATATTCTTAAAAAAGGTGGCAATGCCGTAGATGCTGCCATCGCTACGCAATTTGCGCTTGCTGTCGTCTACCCTAACGCAGGAAATATCGGTGGCGGAGGTTTTATGCTTCTGCGCCTTGCAAGTGATAGTGTTGCTGCGCTCGACTATCGCGAAAAAGCTCCGGCTGCGGCATCGCCCGGCATGTATCTCGGTGAAACAGGAGAATTGATTGAAGGCTTAAGTACAGAGGGCCATCTTGCTTCCGGCATCCCGGGTACGGTAGCTGGCCTGGCGGAAGCATACACTAAGTTCGGTAAGCTCCCATGGAAAGATCTCGTGCAACCCGCTATCGACCTTGCACGTAATGGATTTGCACTTACCAAAAAAGAAGCTGAAGGACTCAATGAAATACAAAAAGATTTAGTAAGACTTAATACTGTCAGTCCTGATTTTCTGCTAAAGGAACTCTGGAAAGAAGGAGATATGATCTATTGGCTTGATTTATCAAAGACACTCGAACGCATCCGCGATAATGGCAAGGCAGGATTTTACGAAGGCAAAACAGCCGATGATCTTGTTGACGAAATGAAGCGAGGCAAAGGAATCATTACCCACGAAGATCTTAAAAGCTACGAAGCCGTATGGAGAAAACCGCTGATCGGCTCTTACAAGGAATATAAAATTATCTCCATGCCGCCACCTTCCAGTGGTGGAATTGCGCTGATGCAATTGCTTAAATCCGTAGAGCCCTACCCTATCAATGAATGGGGATGGAATTCAACACGAACACTTCATCTAATGACAGAAGCAGAACGCAGAGTATATGCTGACCGTGCCGCGCATCTCGGTGATCCTGATTTCTTTTCGGTACCTGTAAATGCGTTAACAGACTCCTCTTACATAACATCCCGCATGGCAAATTTTGATGTAAACAAGGCCACAACAAGCTCTTCTATTAAAGAGGGTAGCTTAGCAGGTGAAGCAGAACAAACCACGCATCTTTCTATTGTTGATGAAGAAGGAAACGCTGTATCCGTTACTACTACGTTAAATGGAAGTTATGGTTCTTCCGTAATTGTAGATGGCTCCGGCTTCTTAATGAATAATGAGATGGATGACTTTAGTGCTAAGCCGGGCACACCTAATATGTACGGTGTCATCGGAGGCGAAGCCAATAAAATTCTTCCGAACAAGAGAATGCTTAGTTCAATGACACCCACCATTATTGAAAAAGAGGGAAAGCTATTCATGGTGGTTGGCACCCCGGGAGGGTCTACCATTATCACCTCTGTCTTTCAGACTATATTAAATGTGTTGGATCATAATATGTCAATGCAAGAGGCAGTTACTGCAAAGCGTGTACACAGTCAGTGGATACCAGATATGATTTTTCAAGAAATCAATGCTACAAAAAAAGAAGACAGCTTAGTACTTGTTAGCTTGGGTCACACGATTAAATCCAGAGGGGGAATTGGAAGAGTTGATGCAATTCTTATTCTCAAAAACGGTAAACTCGAAGGCGGGGCCGATCCACGGGGCGATGATACAGCGGATGGATATTGATTAGCGCATAAAAGTGGAAAGTTTAAAGCGAAAAGTGAAGGGCCTTATTCTTTCCACTTTAAGATTTAAGCTTTCAACCAAACCTAATCCTTCACAATCGTAAACTCAACTCTCCTATTAAGTTTACGACTTTCTTCAGAATCGCTGCCCGCTATAGGCTTTTTGCCACCGTAACCTTTCCCTTTGATGCGTCTACCACTTACTCCTTTGGAGACGAGGTAAGACTTCACTTTATCTACCCTGCTTTGTGATAATTTTAAATTCATTTTTGCATCACCTCTATTGTCGGTGTGGCCTGCTAATTCAATTTCCACTTTGGGATTCGATTTCAATAAATCCACTACCACATCCAACTCACTATAAGAATCAGAAATCAAAGTAGTGGTTCCTACCTGAAATAGTACATTCTTAAGATTCACGGTTGCCCCAATCTCAATGGGTTGAAGCTTAAAGTTGAGTTCCACCTGATCCATTTCAAAGGTATGGATATCCAATTTCTCCAAAACACCTATGTAGCCAGGCGCCTCAACAACGATAGTGTAAATTTTTGTTGATGGAATAGGGAGCATATATGAACCTCCGAATGTAGAAGTTGTGCTGTAAACCGAATCGGCCTTGAAATCTAATTTGGCTGCAATGGGTTGTCCTGTTTTGGAAGAGGTAACTGTTCCTTTCATCTTGGTGAAGTTGATTTTGCCTACTGTAGTCTCTCTCTTAATTTCAACAAGTTTAATGACTGTATCAGGGATGTTCATTTGGAGTGAATCCAAATAAAACTTAATGTCTCCATAACCATCGCTATTGCGTGTACTGGTAAACAAAGCCAGGTTATGCTGAGGAAATGTTCTGTAAAACAATTCACGGCCATCCGAATTCACCCGAGACCCCATGTTAGCTGGAACAGACCAATTTTGCCAGCTGTCATCCAGGCGTTCTGAGAAGTAGACATCAAAGCTTCCATATCCTCTTCGTCCATTAGAGGAGAAATAAAGAAATTTTTGATCTGCACTAAGCGATGGAGAAACTTCCTGAAGGGTTGTATTAATGACTGACCCTAAATTTCTTGGCTCGTTCCACTTTCCCGAATTATCCCTACGGCTAACATAAATATCTTCAGCTCCTTTGGTGTCATACGATTCGGCCGAATAAATAAAAATCCCTTCCTCCTCTTTCAATTGACCGCTCAAGAGAGGAGAACGATTCAAAAAATAAGGTATGGCAATGTTCTCTGGAAAAGCCCAGGCCGATCCAACCTTCATCGACCAGGAAATTCCCTGAGTGCTAGGCTGTCCATTTTTATCGTAGTGATTAACCAAGAAAATCTGATCGCCATCTGGCGAAAAACCTGTAGCGGCATTATAACCTTTATCATTCAGGTTATTGCCTCCGTGTGAAGGTGCTGACCATTGGCCATCGGACCATGTAGAAAACCAAATATCTCCAGGATCTTTCCTTCCGCCTATGTTCTCCAGATGATTGGCAATGGTGAAATAAAGCACTCCATCCGGACTTAAAATTGGATTTTGCTCATCATAGCCGGAGTTAACCGGTCTGACAGATGATTCAGTTAGCTTTTGTGAGCACACCAAAAAGGGAGTAACCACCAAACAGAATAGAACGGACGCTAATACACTTTTCATTCCAGCAAAGATAATTGAACCCAGAATATACGTTGAAATAAGATGAATCTTAATTTACTGACGAATCCTGACAAAAAAGTCAGGATTGTCAGGGTTTAACCTTGACAATGAAAATCACCAAAATGGTTCTAAAGAAGATTGTAATTCATGATTTTCATTCGTCAAATTATGCAATAGTATTTCTATTGCATAATTGCGGTTGAATGTTATGGTTTACTCACCCAGGGATTTCCTTTAATGGTAAAGCGCCACGGTAAGAGTGCATCCTTTCCGGCATAATCAATACCAATCCGCTTACTAGCAATAATGTTTTTACCAGAAATCAATTTACCATTGTCCTCCAGCCAAACATCATTGCTTAACAAATATTTTCCATTGAAACTTCGATCAATTCCTAAAGCATTGGTTAGTTTACCCGGGCCTGATGTAATTCTCTCTATTGAAATTGTTTTCATTCTTTTCATCATCAGCTCCTCTCCTTCCAGTGGCTGAAGAGCACGGATCAATACCGCATCAGCCAGACCTTCAGTGTTCGTTACTACATTAAACAGATTATGTATTCCATAGCAGAGGTACACATAGGCAAATCCTCCCGTTTCAAACATGATTTTATTGCGTTCTGTCTTACCTTTAAACGCATGACATCCCTTTTCCTTTTGGGAGTACGCCTCGGTCTCCACAATCATACCTCCTGTCACTTTTTTGTTAACGCGAGAATAGAGTGCTTTGCCAAGAAGTTCGCGGGCAATTGCCTCTACATTATTGCGCTGATAGAATGATTCGGGTAGCATTGTGAATTCGTTAACAATTTAGTGGTTTTGCGTTGTTAAAAACTATCTTAATTTTGACCTCTCAAAAGTTAAACAAAAACCAAAAATAACAATTATGAAAAAAGTTTTAATGCTTATTTTGTTAGCTGTCAGCATTTTAGCAGAGGCTCAAATTCAGACCCCTTCTGCTAGCTCTGCCGCCACCGTTAGCTCGGTCATCGGATTGACCGATGTAAAAATCACTTACTCACGCCCAAAAATGAAAGGTCGTAAGATTTTCGGAACAGGTGGCGATTTCCTTGTGCCCACCGGAGAAATCTGGAGAACGGGTGCCAATAACGGAACCATCATTAACTTTTCAGATGATGTAAAGGTAGAAGGAGTTGATGTAAAGAAAGGTGAGTACCTTTTATTCTCCATCCCCGGTGCAACCGAATGGTCAATCATGCTCTATAGCGATCTTGCTCTTGGTGGTAACACAGCTAAGTATGACAAGACAAAGGAAGTAGCAAAATTCAACGTAAAGTCTGAGAAACTGACTGAGAAAGTAGAGACCTTCACAATTGGAATTTCCGATATCGCAGAGAATAATTCAACCGGCAAAGTTCAATTGAGCTGGGAAAATACCTCTGTGAAATTTGGTGTTGCTGTTGACTTCGATGGCAAAGTCATGAAAGACATTGAAGCCAAGACAAAGGTTAGTCCCGGTGCCTATATCACGGCAGCTAACTACTATTTGGACAATGGGAAAGACCTCAACAAGGCACTGGAGTGGATCAACTTAGGCATCAGCACTGGAAATCAAAGTGCATTCTGGAATATCTACACCAAAGCTAAAATTCAAAAAGCACTAGGTGATAAGAAAGGTGCTATGGCGACTTCACAACAGTCACTTGATTTGGCAAAGAAGGCTGAAGATGATTTCGGCTACATTAAGCAGAATGAAGATTTGATGAAGACATTGAAGTAGACCTCATCCATAGCTTCTCTCCAATTGAGAAGGGAATTTTAAGTTCTTAAAAGAGGCATCGGCTAAGTCGATGCCTCTTTTATTTCCGTTCAAAGTGATTAGAATGATTCGTGTGCTACTCAGCTAAAATACTTTAGTAGGCTTTAGTGTTGCTTCCCGGATACGTTTTTTGATTTGAGTGACTGTAACAGGCTTCAGCAGTTTTGGCGGATCTATATTTTCATCTATCTCATCAAAAAAATTGATTGCCTTCATGGCGATCATTGGGTTGCTGTAATTATACTTTTGCACGAAGAATCCAAGCATCTGCTGCATGCTGAAATACTGCAGTAAGTAATAGATATCTATAAAATCCTTCAATCGCTTACCGCTTTGAATAATGGCGTGAAACTTCATGGCAGCAATGTCCTCTTTACTTAAAAAAGTAATGTTTTCTTCTGTTATGGGCGGGAGAACAAATGGGTATGGGTGCTTTATAAAATCCGTTTTGATATTATTGACAACAGCAAGAACAGTATTTTTTCTTGCTAGTGTAGTCGTAAACGTAAACTTAGGCTTTAATAGCTCTTCAAGCTCTTCTGCAGTAAAATCATTTTGAGAAAACAAATCAATGTCTATAGAATTGCGATGACCTAACTGCAATGCCAAGGCTGTTCCACCTACAAGATAAAATTCTTTTAATTCAGGAAGTCGTTGAAGTTCCTGTATTAACTTAAATGTTTGAGGTGAGATTACGAAAGGATCTTTATGCAGCATGCAAAAACTCAGATGCCAAGAAAAATTTAGAAAAGTCTTTATCTCTTTTCTCCAACTGAGCACTCCATTCAATCGTTTCTAAAATCTGCTTTTTGGTATAAAGGCTAACCATTTCTCGCCATTCCCTCAAATTGCCTCTCTCTAATACTCGTTCAATCACAATTTTGTAGGATTTCTCATAATTGAAAGTCTCCAAATCGTACTCCCAAAGAAGTGCGGTATTGATGATATGCGGTTTTGTCTTCTGCATAATTTTGTATCTCAAATTTACAAAATAATGACTTGGCAAACTACAAAAAACAGAAGTAGCCGGCTCAGTAATACAGGCAAATTGCCTGAATCAAGACGATTTCTCCTTAGCTCTGCTCAGGTTCTGAGCGCCTTGGATGCTAATAGCCAAAATCACGACCACCGCACAGCCAATGATGTTGTATAGCAAGAACGCTACCTCATGTCGCTTGAAAAAATAGAGGTAAAGGATCACCCCCTCCGCAACAATAGCCGCAAAGAACACCGCTGTTGACTTGACGTACTTGATATAAAAAGCGGTCACAAATATTCCGAGAATAGTTCCGTAAAAAAGAGAACCCACGATATTCACAAACTGGATAAGGTTCTCGGCCTGATTGGCAATAGAGGCAAATATCATGGCCACCACCGCCCAACCGGCCGTAAAAATCTTTGATGCCTTGACATAATGAATATCACTCCCGGTTGAATTAACAGATCGCTTGTAAATATCTACCGCTGTGGTGGATGCCAATGCATTTAATTCTGATGCGGTGGAAGACATGGCTGCAGAAAAAACAACTGCGAGTAAAAGTCCGATCAGTCCATGCGGTAAATACATCATGACAAAATTGATGAAGACATAATCTTTATCCAGCGTATTCGCTCCGGGAACCGCTTTCGCAATGGTTTCTTTTACTCTTGAACGAATTCCGGTTTCGGATTCTTTAATCGTGGCAATTGCCGTCTTTTCGAATTCTATTTCTTCCTCGTTTTTATTGGCAATGGCATCTGCAAGGTTCTCCATGTGTCCCTTTTTCGCGTCAAATACTTTTCCATACTCCACTTCCATTTCACTGATGGCTGGAGCGTACGTTGTTTCCATCGCTTTGTTCTTCAGCGCGATATTATGAAAAACGGGTGGTTGTGTGAATTGATAAAAAACAAATACTAAAATCCCGATATATAAGATTATAAACTGCATGGGAATTTTAAGCAACCCGTTGAAGATTAATCCTAGTCGACTTTCTGTGATTGACTTGCCGCCCAAGTATCTTCCAACCTGAGACTGGTCTGCACCAAAATAACTAAGGAAGAGAAAAAGGCCTCCAATCAATCCTGACCAGATGTTGTACCGATCGGTAAGGTCAAAGGATAAGTTGATGAGGTTTAGCTTGCCCAACTCACCGGCCAGTGAGAATGTATCTGAAAAGGAAATACTTTCGGGTAATTTAGAAAAGGCAATATACCCTGCCCAAATCATACCTCCCATAATTATGGTAAGTTGATATTTCTGGGTAAGGCTAACGGCTTTTGTACCTCCTGTCACCGTATAGATCATCACCAATGAACCGATAAAAAGGGTAGTGAAGTTTATATTCCACCCTAAAATTGTGGAGAGAATTAATGCCGGAGCATAAATAGTTATTCCAACCGAAATACCCCGCAACATTAAAAAGAAAAAGGCTGCTAACGATCTTACCTTTAAATCAAACCGAGTCTCAAGGTATTCGTAAGCTGTGTATACTTTTAACTTATGATATAGAGGCACGGCAGTTATACTAAGAATTACCATTGCCAATGGCAAACCAAAATAGAATTGAAGGAACCGCATCCCATCTTCATAGGCCTGTCCCGGAGTAGAAAGAAATGTGATAGCACTTGCCTGCGTGGCCATAATGGAGAGGCACACACTCCACCACGGCATGCTATTGTTCCCTAACAAATAGCCATCAATGTTCTTACTCCCTTTAGATTTCCAGGTGCCGTAGCCAACAATCAATGCAATCGTCCCAAAAAGTACTATCCAATCAATCAGATTCATGTGAATGACTGGGTTATGATCAAGTAAACGATTATTTGAATTGCCAGCACAGCCATCAGCAGCCAATACCAGCCTTTCCATGATTTAAAAACAAGAGGCTTTTCTTGAATCTCTTCCATCACAAAAACATTATTCTATTTAGTCTTGGCTTTAACCCTTGTTAACTCCGGTTTTTTATTTTTTCCGAGTGATGCCAGGTTAGCAAAAAGGCGATACGCCCCGGGTACACCCTCCGGTAGCTCACGGAAAAATGAGAGTCCTGTATATACGTAATGACCCGCACCATACTTAGCAATGAGTAAACTTCCATCTCGAGCAGTTTCTCCCGTGTCATTCATTGACAAAAGTGCCTCAAAGTTCGGATCCCATTTATCAGGGAAGTACAATCCTCGCTCTTGTACCCAGCCTTCAAAGTCTTTGATTGTAATCTTGTTAGGATAGTTTAAAGCAGGATGATCTGCCTTCAGAATTCGCACCTCACTGTTTTCTTCTGTCACGCGATCGCGCGAAAGTGTAAGAGAATAGGGTGCTATCTTGTCTAGATCAAGTTCCATATCAAAATTGGTATTGTACTGTGTAATCATCGTACCCCCATTCTTAACATAGTCCATCAGGTCGCTCATGAAATGACGTATGCGATCATTGGTATTCAATGTACGTATTCCAAGCACAACGGCATCCAATTTATTTAGATTGTCGGCAGTGATCTCTTCATTTTTCATCTCCCAAACTTCGTAGCCCATATTTCTAAGAGCCGTTGGAACATCATCCCCTGCTCCTTTAATATATCCAATCACTCCGCCTTCTTTCTTCAAATCTAGCCTCACCACTTTTGCCTCAGCTTTTGGAAGTAACGTTTGCAGAGGGATGTGATCATAATTAATGGTGAGCAACGATTGATCATAATGTTTCCCATCCATCTCTATAACAGCCTTCAATGAAGTTGTAATTTCTTCTCTCCCGGGGATTACTTTAAAAACCAAGTTCAACTCCTGACCACGTTTTGTTAAATCAATCGGGATTGAAACAGGCTCTGACTTCCAACCAGGAGGCAATATTAGTTTTAGAGAACCTGAGAGCGTCCGTTCAGAAGATGATTTGATAAGCAGACTAACCTCTTTAGGTGACGAGTCTTTAAAGACCAATACCTTGTCATTTAAATTCACAAAAACGGGTGGCACGATTTCAAATGGGCGACTCAATTCTCCCTTTACCGGATCGGTCCATTTGTAAATAAGGGGACTTTGCACATTCAAGGGCTCGCCATTCACTGCAAAATTGAACGTCACAAATAAGGCTGGGTCATTTTCCGGTTTTCCAATATTCGCTTCCACCGGTACGCTAAATAATCCCTGACTGTGAGGAAGTCTTAACCAATAAGGGTCCGAATAATACTTATCAGCTCGAATCGTTTTCTTACTTTTAAAAGCCAGCGGAACATTATTTTTTAACGAAGCGGATACCAGCGTATCCATTGATAAATCCTCTGCTTTAATACCCGACAACTGTACATCTACCCCCGATCGGTTTAATATTTCAAATGAAGCAGTTACTTTTTCGTTTGGCGCAACCCAATGATTATCCGTAGTTACATCAACAAATAGCCCAAGGCAATTTTGAATCAGCAAGTTTACATCAATGAGCTTCCGTGTTTTCCAAATGCTTTCATCAAGTTGAGTTACCTCCTTTCTAATTTGCAATAGCAAAGGAACACTCGCGGAAGGATTGTCAACATTAAATTCCCGAATCGCTTTTTCAACTAAAGGCTGAATTTTCTCCCCGCCTTTCACTCTTGTCCAGCTTGTATTAATTCCTTCAAAAATATCTTTCTGCGCATTCTCTCCTTTTACAAATTCGAAATACTCTGGCGCATTTCCTCTTCTGCCGGGTGAGCCAAATCCCTGACTCTTATGCTGGGTTCTACTCTCCGCTGCAATTTCAGAATAGGATTTACCAAGAAGCGTATTATAAGTACCCACATTCATGGTAATAACACCGGGTGTATTCTCATTAATTGTTTGATTCCACCAACGGCCGGTATTAGTATACAATCTCTTTACTTGCCAGGTTCCATAGGATGCTACTTGCTCAGGAAATACTTTAGGATCGTTGGTAAGATCAAATGCTTCCTGCGCAAGGATTGCGGAAGCAGTATGATGTCCGTGGCCAGCCCGTTCGTCAGGTGGAAATCGGGTAAGTATTACATCTGGCTTAAACTGGCGTATTACTCTCACTACATCAGAAAGAATTTCATTTTTATTCCAGATGTCAAACGTCTCTTTTGAGTTTTTAGAATAGCCAAAGTCGTTGGCACGGGTAAAAAATTGTTGACCTCCATCAATTCTTCGCGCTGCGATAAGTTCCTGAGTTCTGATAAGTCCAAGTAAGTCGCGGATTTCCGGGCCAATAAGGTTTTGTCCACCATCCCCTCGTGTCATGGAAAGATAAGCGGTATTCACCAACCTTTCACTTACTAAAGAGGCAATTGCCCGCGTATTTTCATCGTCTGGATGAGCCGCTACATACAAGACAGCACCCAGTGTATTGAGTTTTTTCAGATCAAGTTTTATTTGGGAAGCATCACGTTGATTTCTTTCTTGAGCATTTGTAAATAATGAGAAAAAGACAAAAAGAACGAGTAAGTCATATTTGATCATATCATACATTTTTTGAGAATTAACGGAATTAGGACAAGAAGGTCTTAGGAATTTTGAAATACGGTAGATTTCAAGAGAGTTAAAATTTGCCCCTAATTTCACCATTGACTAAAAAGGTGCCATCCTCTTCAATTAGAATGTAAATTCGGCTTACCTCTTTCTTGTCAGCCGATTGAAAGATGATATTAAATTTATAGGAGGTTACCCGATCCTTAACATCATCTGTGTAGCCAATGTCTAATTTCAATACATCATTTAAAGTTGTCTTTCTATTGAAAATAAGCTTGCCCTTGCCATCAATTATTTTTGTCTTTACCTCCTGCTCAGACAACTTAAGGAGCCTAATATTAAGAATCAAATAAGGCAACATGCCACCCTCCTTGGTGTCATAATAATCAATGGACATGCGATCTGAAATAGGCTTTTGCTTAAGTTGATAATCCAATTTTACCTCAAATTCATCATTTGGCTTGTATGGAATTTCTGTTTTCTGAAAGAAAAGTAAGAAGGATATGAATAAAACCATTGCTACAATTTACTCCTTAAATTTACATTAAAATTAGGCTTGAATAGTATCGCAATAGTCCAAATTCATGCCTATTTGATTAGCCACCACTGGAATGGGAGTCAATTCTGAAATTGTTGGGTTATAAATTGTCACACGAGCTGGGGTAGTGGCTAAATTTCTTTAACAATTTCATCCAACTCCAGCCACCGAAGGGTAAGTGTGTCTACCTTCTGAGTAATCACTTCAATCTTTTTTCCTAATTCGATCAACTCCACGTGGTCCAGACCAGCTCTGTTGAGTTGCTCATTCAACTGACTCTTCTCTCTCTCTAAACTCTCAATCTGAGATTGCAACTCTACATACTCTTTCTTCTCTTTAAATGATGGCTTTCGAATCCCATTCGCAGGAGAAGACTGTAAGACAGATTGTGTTAAAGCAGTAGGTTCGTCTTCTTCTTCATCATCCTCCATCGAACGATAGTCGCTGTAGTTTCCATTGAAGGGCTGAATTTTACCTACACCTTCAAATATAAATAGCTGATCTACCAAGTGATCCATGAAGTAACGGTCGTGGGAAACCAGAATTAAACAACCTGTAAATTTCTCCAGAAAATCTTCCAGTACATTTAAGGTCTCAATATCAAAATCATTGGTAGGCTCATCCAGAATTAAAAAATTAGGATTCGTCACTAATACTTTCAACAACTGAAGTCGCTTGCGTTCACCTCCACTTAATTTCTCGATAAAGGTGTATTGCTTTTCTGGTGGGAATAGAAATAAATCTAAGAACTTGGAAGCCGAAACGCTCGTTCCATCAGAAAGGGTAATAAACTCAGCAATCTCTTTTACTTCCTCGATAACTCTATGTGCAGGATTCAGGTCTTGCGTCTCTTGTATGAAATATCCGATTTTGGTAGTTACACCGGGGATTCGTTCTCCCTTGTCAGGGTTAACCTTGTTGGTAAGGATATCCAGAAAGGTTGATTTGCCCACACCGTTCTTTCCTACAACCCCAATTCGATCTTTCTTCTTGAAGATGTATGAAAAATTGTCGACCAAGAGTTTGTTTCCGTAACTCTTGGAAACATGGTGCAATTCGAGAATCTTTCCTCCCTGGCGTGTACCCAGGATATCCAACTCCATTTTATCTTTCTTCAGGTTCTGCGATGCCTTTTCCTGAAGATCATAAAACGCCTCAATTCTATACTTAGCCTTTGTTCCTCTCGCTCTTGGCTGCCTGCGCATCCAGTCCAATTCTTTCTTCAACAAGTTTCTGGCTTTAGATACCTCTGCCTTCAATATCTCCTCGCGCTCTGATTTCTTTTCCAAAAAATAGGCATACTTCCCTTTGTATCTATATAGCTTACCCCGATCCAGCTCAATGATTTCATTAGCCACGTTATCCAGAAAATAACGGTCGTGAGTAACCATGATGAGCGTAATGTTCTGACCCGAAAGGTATGTCTCCAACCACTCGATGGCTTCCAGATCAAGATGGTTAGTTGGTTCGTCCATGATGATCAAATCAGGCTCAGTGAGGAGCATTTGCGCCATGAAGACTCTTTTGCGTTGTCCCCCGGAAAGCTCTTCAAACTTTTGATCTAGATCCAGTATTCCAAGTTTATCAGTGATTACCTGAACCTTGGCATCATAATCCCACGCATTAAGTTCTTCCATCCTTTCAAGGACCTTTTGCATCCGCTGTGGGGAGGTATCGGAAAGGTGAATACAATCCTCATATTCTTTTACTACCGAAGCAATAATGTTGTTCTCATTAAAGATGATCTCCTTTACACTTTGGCGAGGAGCCACCTTCGGCTGTTGTGTCAGATAGCCTATCTTAATGCCATCTCTGACACTCACCACCCCACTATCAGATTTGAGCTCTCCTGTTAAAATCTTTAGTAAGGTGGTCTTACCTGTCCCATTCTCCCCAACCAGTGCCAGTTTCTCCCCTTGGGAAATACCAATGGACAGCTCTTTAAAGAGCCAGCGATCATTAAAAGACTTGGAAAGATTCTCAGCAGAAAGGTAATTCACAGGACGGCTTTTAAAAATGAGCCGCAAGTTAGCAGATCAAAGCCCTAATTCGGAGGGCCGCAAAAAATAAAGCACCTCCTCCCGATTTAGGATAGGCAAATGATCTTTTTAGATAGATTTAAAATTAAGCGTGTTTAGCTTGCTTAGAATAACAAAACAGGCAAATGCTTAATTGAAAAATCATAGTAGCACCGATGGCAAAAAATACTAGCATAGAGCACATCATTTAAAGTGAAGCATGAAATTAACACACAGTATATAAATATCCTAATTATCAGAGTGTTATGTTATTCAATTAATGTAAATAGCTGATTATGAATTTAGTAAAAGCTTTACTTAAGGAGCACTCTAAAGCCCAATGCAACCGAATTGTTGAATATATAGGGACGGATAAGGACAGATTTAGAGAATTGGTTGAAGTCTTCACCACTGGCACCTACAGGATAACACAGAGAGCTGCGTGGCCATTGAGTTATTGTGCAGAGTATCACCCTGAATTAATCAAGCCTCACCTAAAAAAGCTAATTCACAACCTGAACCAGCCGGGGTTGCATGATGCTGTGAAGCGAAATACGGTCAGGTTTTTACAATTTACTTCCATACCCAAGTCATTACAGGGTATTACTGCTCAAGTATGCTTTGATCTACTTCAAAATCGAAAGGAGGCTATTGCGGTAAGAGTTTTTTCGATGACAGTTCTGGCCAACATTGCTAAGCACCAGCCTGAGTTGAAGTCCGAACTAAAGATTATTATAGAAGATACTCTTCCCTATGGAAGCCCCGGATTTGTTTCAAGGGGTCGCAAAATATTGAAGGGACTAAAGGATTAACTTTGAGGATTATGAAAAGTCCATGCACGAATCCGGAGTAGAACACATTTGCAAAAGCTGTGGAAATAGATTTGTTGGCGTCTATTGCAATCTGTGTGGAGAAAAGATTCCCCATGCCAAGGACCGATCTTTTAGAACCTTTCTTAGTACTATCCTGATTGCAGTCACTTTTACCGATAGCAAGCTGTTGAAGACGCTATGGCTCATGATAAAGAACCCCGGTTTTATCTCCAAAGAATTTGCGGAAGGAAGAAGGGTAAATTACCTGAAGCCCTTGTCTGTATTCTTTGTTCTCAACCTCATCTATTTCTTATTTCCGCTTATTCAACTTTTTAGCGCTTCACTGAATACACAACTAAGAGCGCCTCATCGGGAAATCGTCCAACATTTAGTAGCCGGCAAGATGATTTCTATGGACATTAACACGGTTCAGGCATTTAGCGTTATCTACAACCAAAAAACAGAAGGCCTTGCCAAATTGCTGGTGATGGTCTTTGTTATACTGGCTTCACTCCCTTTGAACCTACTATACCGAAAGAAAAACCGCTATTTCACAGATCATGTCGGGTATCAGGTAGAGATGGCCTGCTTTAACCTAGCCATTAATGCCATACTACTTACCGTGCTTACCAAAATTTTTGGCCTGGGGAACTACATTGACGAATTAACATTAACACTTTTGTTTGTTGCTACAAACTTATACTTTCTCATTCGCTCTGGTATAACATTCTACGGAGAAAGAGGCTGGCGATTGATTGTGAAGTCGTTGATGATGATCCTTGTTTTAAGGCTGGCACTGGAGGCTTATCGTGCCGTCTTATTTTTTGTAACCATCTGGTCGCTCTAAACAAAACCAATAGGGTCAAATCACTTGGTAATTGTGCGGGAAAGGTTTGAGATTAATTCCTCTGCATAGTTGCGATCTTCCGGTGCAGCTAATTTTCTATACATGAGTAACGCCTGTATCGCTTCTTCAATTTCCCGGTTCATGGCGTAGGTAAGGCCAAGGTTAAAATGACTGTTGGGAAAATCAGGCTCCACTTCTATTGACATCTGGTAGTGCACTTTGGCTAAGGGATAGTTGCCGATTTCGGCATAGAGGTTGGCAAGATTATAATGCGCCTCGAAGTGGCGAGGTTCCTCTTTCAGGCAAAGGGTAAAATAACCAATGGCCTTACTGTGATTGTTATCTTCCGACTCAAGGATACCCAAGTTGCAATACGAATCCGCAACGCCATCCTTATTTTCTATAGCACGTAAGTAAAGTTCTTTGGCCCTCGGATCATTTTGCTCATCAAGCAGCAGCGCTTCATCAAATGCAGAAAGCTGGTTTAACTTAACAATGCGGGCACCTTCAAATAAGTTAAGTTGGCCGGGCTTCTCTCGCAATGAAGCCTTTTTCTTCCGGACAGGTTTGAAGCCAAATTTCTCCGGAGTGGGAATGGGGAATTGAACCACTTTTGCCATGGGGCAAAGTTAATGGTTATTTGTCAAATCCTCGAAGGATAGCTTATTTGAGGGTGATCAACTTGCCTTACGCTTTACCTTTTGAACCTTCTTTTCCTCCTTAACAACAGATCCTTTAGCCTTTTCCATGGGCTTTTTCTTCGCCTGGTCGATACTGGCTTTCAGGGCAGTCATGATGTCGATCACCTTAGGTTCTTCTTCAGAAACGGTCACAATCTCTTTACCAGCAATTTTAGCGTCAATGATAGTTTTCAAGGCATCATAGTAATGATCCTTCATTTCAATGTTAGCAAACTTAGTAGACATTGAATCCACAAGTGTTTTGGCCAATTTCAATTGTTCTTTATCAGCTTTTACTTCCAGAAGGCTTGGCACCTCATTGATGCTTTTCACCTCATTGGGATAGCGCAGACGATACATGATCATGCCCTTCTCATGGGGAGTAATCAGCACGGGTGTTTCGCGGTCGCGTAATACGACCTTTCCAACACCTATCTTTTTAGACTCCTTTAATGTGGCACAAAGTAAGCCATAGGTCTTTGCGGCTATGTCTCCATCCGGACCGATAAAGTAAGCAGATTCAAAAAGCGAAGGATGCACCTCTTCTTCCTTTACGAAGCCTTCGATTTCAATCACTTTGGTGCTTTTGAGCTTTACCTTATCAAGGTCAGTCTGCTCAATAATTACAAACTGCCCGGGTTCATATTCATAGCCTTTTACAATGTCCTCTGACCGCAACGGCTGTCCTGTAACTTTATCCTTCTTTTCATATCCTACCGGATTATGGCCTTCTTTAGAAAGTAGGTTAAATCCAATGGTCTGACCTGTGTCAATGGCGTTGTAGATTCTTACCGGAATTATGACTAAAGAAAACTGAATGTGCCCCTTCCAAATCGATCTCATGGCTAAAAATAGTTTAGTTAGATTAAAAAATGAGATAAACTATGCTAAAATATTGATATTGAACTACTTTTCAAAATTCAATCCAGAGAATTTTGAGCGATTCCCTAAAATGGTACCCAGGATGAGGTGTCAACTTTTGCCTTCAAATCGTGCAGCAAATTGTAAAGGCCAAAGTACGTTCGGTTGATATAAAGAGCATGCTTTGCTCCACGTGCTTTCTTGGATTCACGAAGTTCCTTCATACCCGTTAATTCTTCGCCAAATTGAAATACAGATTGAAAATATGACTTGTCAGAAAAGTCAAATTCAGGAGTGCGGAAAGGCCTGCCCAATAGCTCAATCAATGTTGAAAAAACTTCGGTAAAGAACTTCTTATCCTTCGCGGAGTCATCCTCGTAAATGAATCGGAGTTGATAAAAAGCTTTTTCGAGCTTTGCTTTATCAGAGAGTATATTCCGCTCCAGCAATTGAAAGTATTGAGGATAAAAATCCGTTGGAATCACTTTAACACATCCAAAATCGATAACCCCGAGCTTTCTTTCTTTGGTGATAATAAAATTTCCGGGATGCGGATCTGCATGCAATTCTTTTAGCCTATGAATTTGAAAATGATAGAAATCCCACATCGCCTGACCAATCCGGTCGGCTTCCTCTTGTGAAAGCTTCTCTGTCTTAAGAAATTCTCCCAGCGGCTTTCCTTCCAGCCAATCCATAGTAAGAATTTTAGGACCGGAGAATTCAGGATAATAAACCGGAAACATCAGATTGGGGATATCCTTACACTTCAATGACAGGTTCATTGATCGCTGAAGTTCAAGCGTGTAATCGGCTTCCTCCAGCATCCTCGACTGCACCTCTTGAATATACTCATCATATTCCACAGGGTTGAGTTTGAACATGCGCAGGGCAATGGGCTTCACCATGGCGAGATCACTCTTAACGCTATCCCCTACTCCGGGATACTGTATTTTCACAGCAAGCTTCTTACCCTTCAATGTAGCCTCATGCACCTGTCCCATAGAAGCAGCGTTTCTTGCCGTCTGAGTGAAACTATCAAACATTTCGCTCGGGCGCATTTTAAAATGACTCTCGAACGTCTTAATGACAAGAGGAAATGACAATGGTGGGGCGCTGTATTGCGCCATAGCAAACTGATTTTGATAGGCTGTGGGCAATAAGTTCTTATCCATACTCAGCATTTGTGCCACCTTCAGTGCACTGCCTTTCAATTGGCTGAGTGAGTTGTAAATATCTGTTGCATTATCTTCATGCAACTCATCCTTATTGCGACTTGGATCTACAAGCTTCTTGCTAAAATGCTTAAGGTAGTTACCTCCAATTTTAGCCCCAGTAGATATAAACTTAGTGGCCCGCTGTACTTTGGAAGTGGGAATACTCTCCTGCTCTTTCAATCGATGTATTTTTTATAGTTAAAAAAGACTATAGGCCTACTGCCTAGTTCCTGGAATTCTGGTAAAGAAATTTTCCGAAATCCAATGCATTATCCAGGACACCTTTCCCGATCAGGTCATAGGCAAGGTTTACTGATTTCTCTATTGCCATATCCGTCTTTTCAAATCCGGGGCTTTCGTCATTACTCCAAAACTGTAAAATGAACATAAGATGTAGCCAAAAAAGCGAATTGTATCGGTCGTCCAGGTATGGGCGCTTAGCTACCTCTCCGGTTTGTTTGCCTTCATTAAGCACTCCTTTAATCCATACGTCAAAGGCCCCTTTAAACCCCTTGAGAAAACCAGGCGTAACAGCAGGATTTTTCCAGTCCTGCAGCTGATATAAAACGAAACTTCTATCCTTCTTCAGCAATTCGGCCAGGGTGAAATAGAAAGCTAGAATCTTCTCTCTGGAAGAAAAAGAAGCATAGCTATCATCACCGCTAAGCTTATCGGCTGTCCCTACAATATATTCCTTCCAGATTGATTTTTCCAGCGCTTCAAATGAAGCAAAGTGGGCGTAGAAGTCTTCTTCTTTCATACCATTGTCAAGGCAAAACTTAAAGACGGAAGCAGGCTTTTTGCCTTCGGTGAGTAA
The DNA here is from genome assembly GCA_031401775.1 of Bacteroidia bacterium. GTDB lineage: Bacteria > Bacteroidota > Bacteroidia > Cytophagales > Cyclobacteriaceae > ELB16-189. Next base: position 19,915 of record JANNRV010000034.1, read on the forward strand.
AAATTCTCTGTAGGCTTCTCTTAATCCCTCTTGAGAAACCGTTGATTTGGCCTTAGCCTTTACTTTTTTTGTTGATGCCATAGCTTGTTAACAAAAGAGTTGAATAGAAGTTTCAAAAATTAGAAAAATATGAAGCCATAAATTAGTAAGTTTTGTTCATGAAATTGCCATTGCTAATTGTAACCTCCCTCCTGCTGTCAGGATATGGATTTTCTCAGAAAACCCCAGAAAAGAAGAGTCATGCCCTTCATTACTATGAACAAGGTGAACAAGCGTTGAACGAACAAAAGTATAAGATGGCCCTTGCACACTTCAACGAATGTCTGCGATTGGATCCCTATCACCTTAATGCCTATTATTCGAGAGCCATTGCAAAAGAACATCTCAATGATGCAAAGGGTGCGCTGACGGATTATAATATCTTTCTGAATTCCAACCCAGAAAACACAGAGGCACTTTTTAGTCGTGCAGTCATTCGATTTCAACAGGATCAATTCGATTTGGCTAGGCAAGATTTCTTAAAGCTGCTTAAAATTCCCCCTGGTGAAACCACCACAGTGTACTTCAGACAAGACCGTTTTGGAGCTGGCACGGACAAAATATTCACTTCTCATAGCAACGAGAAAGCTACCATTTACAATTTCATTGGTCTGATTGATATCAAGAATAAGAAGTACAGGGAGGCAATTGTTTCCTTAGATTCAGCCTTACATCTTGAGCCCAAAGAACCTAACTATTTCGTCAATCGAGGAATGGCGTGGGCAAAACTAAGGGATACCACTGCAGCAATTGCTGACTATCAGCGTGCGTTAAGCATTGAACCTAATCATTCCATGGCTACACACAATCTAGGCGTAATTAAAAGGGCGAAAGGCGAAATTCAGGAATCAGAAAAACTTCTAGACGAAGCTATATCAAACAATCCAGAACTTCCTTATCCTTATGCCGAGCGTGGCTACTATCGCTTAATGAACAAGGATCTTAAAGGTGCACTTGAAGATTACGATATGGTTCTTTCCCTCGATAAGAAAGATGAAGAAAGCTATCTCAACCGCGGCTTGGTAAAAGAGAAACTGAAAGATGATAAGGGAGCATTCACAGATTACACCGAAGCATTATCACTAAAACCAGATTATGAAAAAGCCTGGCTGAACAGGGCAAATCTATTGGTCAAACTTAATCGAACAACGGAAGCATTAGAAGATTATTCGGTAGCAATTACCTGGTATCCTGAGTATGCTTTGGCTTATTATAACAGAGCCATCGCCTACAATAAACTCAAGAAGATCAAAGAAGCGTGTATTGATTTGAATCAAGCCATCAAACTAGGCGCAAAAGTTGAATCCAATGTGAAAGCTAAGATTTGTCCGGTCAAATAATACATATCAATTATTCTAAGTCAGGTCTCATCCGTACAAACACAGGCTCTCTAAACATCTTATCTGGAGTAAGTGAAGCAAAACTGACTTCTAAATAGAGCTTGGGCTCAATCCAAAGGGAAGTCTTTTCATCCATGACTTTATTCTTGATCGGCTTCTTTATCTCTTTTAACTTTTTGATTTGAGAGAAAATCTCCTTTATGGCTGCCTGATCAAAGCCAGTTCCTACTTTTCCCCGGTACACCAGTTCATTATTAATTTTCTCAGCGATATGAAGCCCTCCAAAGGTTGCACTCCGATCGCCTTTCCCAGGATTGTAACCTACAATAACACATTCTCGTGTATTCCTTACTTTAATTTTTAGCCAAAGATCACCTCGCTTTCCTGGTAAATATTTTCCATCTTTCTTTTTTGCCATGATGCCTTCGAGTCCATGTTCCCGGGCGGCATTGAACAACGATTCGCCATCCTCTACAAATTCACTAACACGATAGGAAGTATCAGCACGCACAGTATCTTTCAACCACGCTTTTCGTTTTGTCAAAGGGTCATTGATAAGACTGCGGCCATCAAGGTATAAGCAATCAAATAAGTAACAATAAGCAGGATTCGATTTAGATAGCTTTTGAATGGCACTCTCCCCTTTTGTCATCAGTCGATTGATTACTTTTTTGAATTCAGGTTTGCCCTCTTTATCAAGACATACAATTTCTCCATCAAATAATCCATTCGTAACTCGAAATGCTTTATCAACACCCTGAAGTTCTGGAAACTGAGCAGTGATGTCGTTTTGATTTCTGCTCAGAATCCGAGCTTGTCCGTCTTCCACTGTTATTAAGGCTCGAATGCCATCCCATTTTATTTCAAATAAAGAATCCTTGCTACGTGGAATCTTATCACTGCTATCCGACAACATCGGTTCAATTCGATCATGAAGAAAATTTACTTGTGGAATATCCACTCGTTCAAAGAGCCACTCCTTTTCTTTGATTTTATAGATGCGGTATTCGCCTGTTGCCTCTTTGCTGTTAAGTCGAAAATAAAATCCATCCTTTTTATCTTTTGTAATTTGATATTTCCCCAACGCATAAATCCACATCTCCCCTGCTCCATACTGTCCTTTTGGAATTTTACCATCAAAGGTCAGGTACTTCATCGGGTGATCTTCTGTTTGAACGGCCAAGCGCTTAACTCCGGGATAAGGCGGTAATCCTTTTGGCACAGCCCACGATTTTAAAACACCGTCCTGTTCCAATCGCAAATCGTAATGCAAATGCGAGGCATGGTGCCGATGAACCACAAAATTATTCCCTCCTCTTTCTACTATCCTGGCTTCGGGCTCCGGGGTTTTCTTGAAATCACGTTTCTTCTCATAAGATTCTAATTGAGCAGGAGTCTTTCGTTTTTTGGACGGGGGCAGCTCTTTCGCAACGACCTTTTTTCTATGCGTATGAAGTTCTACAGCATAAGCGCCCATTCCCTCCCAGGCATCTCCATCTTTAATCACCTTTTCCAATGCAGAATGAATATTAAACACACCGGGGCTCTTCAACTCGGCCAGTTCTTCCCATTTCAAAGGCATGGAAACGGGTGCGCCCTTCCTACCTCGTAAGCTATAGGGCGAAACAATGCTCTGTCCGGAACGAATCCGATAAATATCAATAAGTACACGGCCTTTGCGGGCATCTTTTTTTATATGAAGTGTCGTCTCATTTGGATAGCGATCCACAAAAGGCTTCGCTATCAATTGAGCCGTCTCAAACACGGTATGAAAATCCTGCTTTGGCTCAAGAGGGCAGCAGATGAGTACTCCTTTCCCGCCTGTGGTTTTTACAAATGCTGTGTAGCCAAGTTTTTCAACGTACTCTTTGAGGTCAAAGGCAATGGGAATCACTTTCTTGAAATCATAGCCTTCCGGTGGATCCAGATCAAACACCATGTAGTCAGGACAATCAAAATTAGGTTTACGACTATGTAGTTGATGTAGCTCCAATGCGGCAAGATTGGCAAGCCAAACTAAGGAAGCAGGCTCGGTGGCAATGATGTAATCCTTCTTTTCCTCACTGCCGAGTTTTTCAAATTCAATCCAATCAGGAGCCCACTCAGGCCTACTCTTCTGATAAAACATCTCTCCTCCAATGCCATCCGGAAAACGAATGAGTGTCAATGCTCTTCCCTTTATGTGATTTAGTAAAGTGGGCGCAATTTTCAGATAGTATTCAATGACTTCCGCTTTCAGAATATGATCATCCGGAAATAAGACCTTATCCAGATTGGATAACTCCAGCTTGCGCTTGCCGATTTGAACCCATTGTGATTTCTTGGCCATCGGAGTAAAATTGTTCCGCCTTAAACCTCCATGTTATGAGACTCCTTTGTTTTCAAAAAGATCATGCCGATTACAAAGCATATAGATGCAACTCCTATTGGATACCATAGACCTATAAAAGGATTACCTGCCGGATTGCTGTTCGTTTTGCTTAACTCAAACAAGGCAGTGGCAATAAAGGGTGTCATTCCTCCAAAAATTCCATTGCCAATATGATATGGCAGGGACATGGAAGTGTATCGGATACGTGTCGGAAAAAGTTCAACTAAAAACGCTGCAATGGGACCGTATACCATCGTCACTAAAACAATTTGGATAAATACCAGTCCTATCATGGTCCAATATCCTGTGTTGCTCAACGTAAATTCCTTCTTCGTTTCAGCCGGTGAAGACTTCTTCAATATATCCTTAAAGTGAATTTCACGTGTAGTTTCCGTCAGGTAACTTTCATCATCAAACATTCTTTGAACCTTCTCTGTCTTAATGGTATCTCCTTCTTCACTAAAAGTAACAGCTCTAGTTATGCTCTTTTGAGCAGTAAGCTCTTGCTTGAGTGTTGTATCCGTCAGCGAATACATTTGCTTATAAATAGGAAAGTATAACAACACAGCCAGCAGCAATCCCGCCATCATGATTTTCTTTCTTCCAATTTTATCCGACCAGGCGCCAAACACAATGAACAAAGGTGTACCCATCAGCAACGCAATAGCAATGATATAGTTTGACTGCACAAATTCCACTCCACATACTTTTTGAATAAAAGATAAAGCATAGAACTGCCCGGTATACCACACCACACCCTGCCCTGCTGTCGCTCCAAAAAGTGCAATCAATACTAATTTCAGATTTTCCTTGTTACCAAAACTCTCCTTAATGGGGTTCTTAGATATTTTCCCCTCAGCCTTAATCTTGGTAAACAAAGGAGATTCAGACATTCTCAACCGAATGTAGATCGAGACACCTACCAGAATAGCGGATAATAAAAAAGGAATTCGCCATCCCCATTGAGAAAATTCTTCTACCCCAATGGATTGTCTTACTATAAGGATAACTCCCAATGATACAAACAAACCCAGCGAAGCAGTAGTCTGAATAAAACTGGTAAAGAATCCACGCTTTCCAGCCGGTGCGTACTCAGCAACATAAGTGGCTGCTCCTCCATATTCCCCACCCAATGCAAGGCCCTGAACAAGCCGAAGCATTAAAACAATCAACGGAGCAAAGAGTCCGATACTTTCATAGTTTGGAACTAGCCCAATAGTAAAAGTTGACCCTCCCATTAGCACAAGCGTGACGAGGAAGGTGTACTTTCTTCCAACAAGGTCGCCAAGTCTTCCAAATACAAGCGCCCCAAAGGGCCTGACAACAAAGCCAGCGGCAAATGTTGCAAGTGTAAAAAGAAAGCCTGCTGTTGGATTTTCTTTCGGAAAGAATTGATTAGCAAGTATTGCAGCTAAGCTTCCAAAAATGTAAAAATCATACCATTCGATAAGTGTACCTACTGAAGAAGCGGTAATCACAGACCAAAGTTTCTTACTATCAGAGGGAGAAGCTACGCTTTGCATAAGGCACTATTGTTCTAATATTCGAATTAAGGTAGGGAGAAAAAGATAATACACAAACAAAAGTCATTACCACCTGTCAAATACTAAATCATCAGACAATTACCATTCACATAAGCAGGGCACTCCCCAAAAAACATCTCCTTCCCTATCCGGTTTTTGGGATTATATTTATCGTTACAAAATATAACTATATGAAAAAGTTACTCTTGATTCTTCTTGTTCCCTTTGTGGCATTGGCACAGCAAACACAAAAGCCCGTATTGCATGGAAAACATTGGATGGCCATTACAGGAAAACCATTAGCGGCAACTTCAGGTTCAATGATTTTCCAAAAAGGAGGCAATGCAGTAGATGCCGCTTGCGCAATGCTGGCTTCTACCTGCACCATGTGGGATGTACTGAGTTGGGGAGGTGAGACAC
>JANNRV010000035.1:0-13371 GCA_031401775.1 Bacteroidia bacterium
GAAGGATCAAAAACCTGCTTCCTTTAAAACGAATGCAAGTGGAAAATTTGAAACACGCATTCCGGAAATTGAATCCTATACAGTAAGTGCATCTGCACCAGGTTTTATCTCTAAAGTGGAGACCTTTAAGGTACCAAAATTGAATCGAGATACAACGTTACGCATTGTAATGAACCTGACTCCTATTGCAAAAAAATTAATGCTATCCGGTTCTGTTTTGGATAAAAAGACTGATCAACCTGTGAATGCGAAAGTTGATATCGCCCATCGATCCGATAAGGCTACTGCTTTTCAACTTCAGGCCACTGACGGAAACTTTGTGCAAGAAATTCCGAGGTTTGGATGGTATATTCTTACGGCTTCGTCAGAAGGCTACCTTAATTCAACCGATAGTGTCAGTATCAATACCGAATCAGAATCACCTGCTGTAAAGAATATTTTTCTCGTCCCAATTGAAGTTGGTTTAACAGTTCGATTGAAGAATATCTACTTTGACTTTGACAAGACCACTTTGAAATCTGAATCCTTTGTTGAGTTGAATAAAGTGGTTGAGTTTCTAAAACAAAACTCACATATTGAAATTGAGATAGCAGGGCATACTGACAGCAAAGGCGCAGACACGTATAATCAAAACCTTTCGCAAGGTAGATCGCAATCTGTAGTTGATTACCTTTCAAGTCAGGGAATTGACGGCAATCGTCTTACAGCGCATGGTTATGGTGAATCCAAGCCGATTGATACCAACGAAACGGATGAAGGCCGCGCCAACAATCGAAGGGTTGAATTCACAATACTAAAAAAATAAGAGTCGTCATTTCTGACAATCACTTTTTAATCAATACAAGATGAAAGCTTCTGTGATTTTGATCGCTGCTGTGTGGTTTGCAACTGCTAATTCTGGCTATGCGCAGACAGATACTGTTCGATACACCGTGATTTCTTCCGGCAAGCCAACGGGTAAGCAACTTCAGTGGTCTGAAAGCCGCACGGCTATCAATTTATCCTATGAATTCAATGATCGTGGGCGAGGGCCGAAGTTTACTGTGAAACTAAAGACCGATGAACATGGGCTTGTCATTAGTCGCCAGTTGGAAGGAGTTGACTATTATAAAGCACCTATTGTTGAGAGTTTTGAAATCGCTAATGGAACTGCCAGTTGGAAAAGTCACATTGAAAGTGAACAGAGGACGGTCACCGGTAATGTTCTTTACTCTCCGCTTAACAGTGCCCCTGCAGAGATTGAGTATTCTCTGCATCTGCTGTTAAAGGCAAAAGACCATACACTGGATGTGCTGCCTTCGGGCAGCCTTAAGGCAACTCATATAAAAAATCATACTGCCAAGTTGGACGGGTTTCCTGAAGAGCTCGAGTTATATGCTTTTTCGGGTAGCGGTGGACCTCCTTTTTATGTTTGGTTTACTCCTTCTAAAAAATTCTTTGCCATTGTTAACGGATGGTCGTCCATTCTCCTTGAGGGCAAAGAGCAATTGGAGAATGAGCTTTTGGAATCACAGAAGCTTATCGAGCATGATTATTTTTTGATTCAAGCTAAGAACCTTACTCAAACTCAATCGGGACCGAGAGTTATCCGGAATGTGACGATGTTTGATGCACTCACAGGAAAGAACCTTTCTAACAGAAGTGTGATTTTCGAAAATGGACTGATTAAGCAAGTTGGTAAAGCATCAAAAATAAAGGCACCTGCCGGAGCAAAAATTATTGATGGAACCGGAAAAACGTTATTGCCCGGTTTATGGGATAATCATGCCCATTATGATCCTACGCAAGGACTGTATCATTTGGCAGCTGGAGTTACCAACATTAAGGATCTTGCAAATTCTCTTGACTTGCCGGAGACCAGAAAGAAAGTCGACAACAATGATTTATTAGGCCCTGAAATTTCTGTGATGGCCGGCTTCATAGACTTTGCCGGCCCGTTTGCAGGTCCCACCGGTAAAATCGTAAAAACATTGGAGGAAGGTCTTGAAGGCGTACGCTATTATGCTTCGCATGGATATGACGAGATCAAGTTGTACAGTTCCATTCCTCCAGACTGGGTAAAACCTCTGGCAGCAGAAGCACACCGGCTTGGATTGAAAGTCTGTGGACACGTTCCTTCCTACATGACGGCCGAGCGTGCTGTTAATGATGGCTATGATCAAATCATTCACTTGAATATGATCATGCTCAATTTTTTGGGTGACACCTTGGATACACGTTCGATGTTGCGTTTCATTCGAGTGGCAGAGCGTTCAAGAAATATTAATCTTAACGGACCTGATGTAAAGCATTTTTTACAATTGCTGAAGGAAAAGAAGATTGTGGTAGATCCTACGGTAGCCATATTTGAAGATATGTTTACTATTGAGCCGGGGAAACTTGCCAAAGGATACGATGGCGTGATTAATCAATTCCCGGCAGAGTTCCGAAGAGGGTTTTACTATGGAGGCCTTCCCACCATGAAAGGCCACGAGACGGAATACAAACAATCGTTTGATACGATGATGAAGATGTTGAAACTATTATATGACAATGGCGTCACCTTTGTGCCGGGTACGGATGGGTTTCCCGGTTTTACGTTGCACAGAGAGCTTGAACTTTATACCATGGCCGGAATACCAACAAAGGAAGTATTGAAAGGTGCAACTATTATTTCGGCACGCGTAGCGGGTAAAGAGAAAGAGCTAGGTTCCATCGAGGTAGGTAAGAAGGCAAATATGATCTTAGTCGATGGTGATCCTCTTAAGAACATCAGTAATATCCGCAGGGTAGAACTTACGATTAAGAATGGAAATATCTATGACCCGAAAGAGCTTTACAAATCCTATGGGTTTGGATTCTGGAAATGATTGGAGCTAAAAAGTTAGTCACCTTCTACTAAAATCTCAACCACCCTATCTTTATCTTTTTCAAAAATAAAAAGCTGCACTCCGGAGAACAATTCATTTCGGAAAGGATAGAGATTGACAAAATTCTCTCCCGTAAGAAAACAAGGGATGCCATAAGCATCCAGTTTAGTCTTCACCAAACTGGCTTGAATGCTGGTGTCGTAGGAGTCGAAGACGATAATGTTTTCGGGAGAGTCTGTCATAAGAAATTAGTTAGGTAAGATACCAATTAATTAGGCAACTAGTCTGGTTCTGTTTTGTAACTTGGAATGCAGCAGCAGGGATGGAGGCATTTGTTTGAGCCCGAAATGGCTTGTGAAGTGGACTGGCGAGTGCCAACAGCCTGGCCCCGCCTCGGGGGCTGCCAAAACTATTATAAATTCTTTTGTAACATCTTTATACCTCCACCGTCTTGCTTTTGAAACGATGAATCTTGAAGCTTTCCAAACCCGGGTGATACCAGCTAAAAACAAGCTTTTTCGATTCGCTTTCAGACTTTTGGATAGCGAAGAGGAGGCAAAGGATGTAGTGCAGGAGGTATTTATCAAAGTGTGGAACGGCAGAGAGCAGATGAGCGAGGTGCAGAATTGGGAGGCTTGGTGTATGCGCATTACCAAAAATCTTTCTCTGGATCGCATCCGCTCAAAGCAACGAAGGGCCACCGATTCCATGGAAGATGGGTTTGATGTACGGAACGAAACATTGTCGCCTCACGAAACAACCGAACAAGGTGAAAGTATGCAGCGAATCAATCAATTGATTGCCGGGTTACCGGAAAAACAACGACAGGTAATTCACCTTCGGGATATTGAAGGGTATAGTTACCAGGAAATCTGTGAGATTTTGGAACTGGATATGAGTCAGGTGAAAGTAAGTCTGTTCCGTGCTCGGAATAGTGTAAGAGAAAAATTAGTGAAAATCAATGCTTATGGACTCTAACGAAGTAAAGCAACTACTCGAAAAATACTGGAACTGCGAGACCTCCTTGGAGGAAGAGCAGCGGTTGAGAGAATACTTTCGCGGGAATAATGTTCCGGAGTCATTGAAAGATACTTCTGAGCTGTTCCGCTACTTTGAAACGCAGAAGAAAGATTCATTGATTCAGGGTTTTGATGGAGAGGTCATGAAGCGAATTAAGGAAGAAAGACCTCAGGGTAAGGTGGTGAAGATGATGTTTAATGTAGCACGGATTGCTGCGGGCCTGGTGGTGGTAGTGGCTGCCACCTATTTTGTAAGGGAGGAAATCAGAAAATCCTATCCACCCGAAATAGCTGATACCTATAGTGATCCGAAGTTGGCATTTGAAGAAACAAAGAAAGCATTGATGATGATCTCCAAAGGCTTTGGTAAGGCCCAGAAGGAAGCCAGAAAAATCAATTTACTCAATGAGGCAGAACAAAAAATTCAGGGAAAGGAAGAAAATAAGAAAGAGAGTATTAACATTTAATTCTGTTAACAACGGATCAAAAAGAGATTTAAAAATTTAAAACAACGAAGTATGAAAAAGTTTGTGGTAGGAGTAATAATGGTGGTGATGTCGATAGCCGTTCAGGCGCAGGACAATGCAATTTCTAAGTTCTTCAGTAAATATCAGAGTGATGAGTCATTCAGTCAGGTGACGATTAGCAGCAAGATGTTTGGATTATTCACCAACATGGATGCCGAAAAACCTGAAGACAAGGAAATCCTTGACGCCATCAGCAAAATTAAAGGACTTCGTGTCTTGGCAAAACAGGAAGCGCGCGATTCCCGTGAATTATATAAAGAAGCGATGACTATGATTCCCGTAAAGGAATACGAGGAACTCATGACCGTACGCGACAAGGACAAGGACATGAAATTCTTTATCAAAGAAACAGGTGGCAAGATCAGTGAGCTGGTAATGGTGATGGGGGGCAATGAGGAGTTTATGGTGCTTAGCCTTTTTGGCGAAATTGATCTAAAGCAAGTTTCCAGGATTGGCAGAAAAATGGATATTGATGGTCTTGATCATCTGGAGAAGATGAAAGACGGCAAAGACAATACCAAGGATAATAAGAAGAACGAATAGTACCCCGCAAGAAAAATTAAGATTCAAAGTTCAAGACAGGATCCAATTTTGAACTTTGAATCTTAAATAACCGGACTCTACCTTATCTGCGTCTTGAGATAACCCCAATTCTATGAAAACCCTAAAGACAGTTATTATTGCATTGGCCATTTTAGCGGCAGCACCTTCGTTTGGCCAGAGCAAAAGCTTTGAAACGTTGTACGATTATTTCAATGGTACGAATGACGTGAATTGTTTTAGTGTAAGTGGATTTTTATGCAGGGCTGGTTTGTGGGTAGCGGGCGAGCATGAATTTAAAGCAGCTATCGAAAAAGTAAACAGTCTTCGAGTGATTTCAATACCCACTTCCAACTTTGCTGCGCAAGGTCTCTCGGTGAGGGGATTTAAGAAAGTGTTGTCAAATTATGATTTTGAATCGTTAGCCAGTATTAGGGAAGAAAACAGCCGGATAGAAGTTTATCTTCAGCAAGGCAGCAACCCTAAAAACTGTTACCTCGTATTGGTGGAGGAAGCGGATCAACTAACCGCAATTGAAATGAAGGGTTATATTGATGTAGACAAACTACGTAAGCTTGCTTTGGAAAATAAAGACCAGAAAACGCTATGAAAAAATTGAATATTTTATTGGTGATCATTTTGTTTCCGTTGATTGGTCTGGCACAAAGTGCAACTACGGAGGCTTTGCAGAAGCAATACAATGACGCATTCTCACTATACTTTTACAAAAACACGCTGCGAATGCTTAATCAAATGGATAGCCCTGAATTTGATGAACTGATTAAGGATATTGAGAAGATGAAATTTTTAATGATCGATAAATCGAAAATGAAATTTGCGACTGCCGATTACAAGAAGCTGTTGAAGCAGTATAGTGCCGAATCGTATGAGGAAATCATGACCACACGCTATCAGGGTAGGAACTTTGATATTTATTTGAAAGATATAAAGGGATCAACCCTGGGAACGGTAATGTTAGTCAATGATTCAACAAGTTTTTATGTATTGGATATTTTAGGCACTATTGATGTGAGCAAAGCGACTCAACTTTTCTCTGCACTGGATGATAGTTCTGATATCGGTCAAAAGATTAAGTCATTTTTACACACAGGCGAATCCCCCAAAAATTTGCGTGGCTTTAAAAACAATAACTAGTAATATTTTGGAAACAGTTCTGGCTACTCAACAACTGACAAAGAATTTCGGGCGGCTCTGCGCTGTAAATCAACTAACCCTTGAGGTTCAGCGAGGACAGGTGTTTGGGATGCTTGGCCCCAATGGCAGTGGTAAAACCACCACCCTTGGAATGCTCATGGGAGTGGTTAATCCTACCGGTGGTCAGTTCACCTGGTTTGGTCAACCTGCCACGCATGAAACTCGCAAGAAAATAGGAGCAGTGCTGGAGCACCCTATATTTTATCCCTACCTGAGTGGCCAAATGAATCTTGAATTGACGGCTTTGATCAAAGGTGCCCCTAAGGAACATATCGCCAAAGTACTGGAGATCGTAGAGCTGACGGCTCGTAAGGAAGATAAGTACCGTACCTATTCATTAGGTATGAAGCAGCGGCTGGCTATTGCGTCCGCTTTATTGAATGACCCCATTGTTTTGATTTTAGATGAGCCTACCAACGGTCTTGACCCCATGGGCATTGCTGAAATCAGAACGATTATAAAACGGATTGCTGCCGATGGGAAAACAATCATTTTAGCAAGTCATTTATTGGATGAAGTACAAAAGGTCTGCTCCCATTTTGCGGTCTTAAGAAAAGGAAATCTTGTTCATAGCGGCCCCGTTGATGAGGTAGGAAGAGGAGAAGAGACCGTGGAAGTACTGGCCTATCATGATGACCTGTCAGCACTGCTTCAAAATTTTGAGGGTGCGCTTTCTTTAAAGAAAGAAGGCGTTAACTACATAGTGAAAATGAAGCAAGGATTTCACAGTCAGGACTTGAATCGGTTTCTGTTTGGAAAAGGAATCGTGTTATCTCACTTGGTTACTCAGAAAAAGAGTCTTGAAAAGCAATTTTTGGAAATTTTATCAGAAGCTGAAAATAAAATCTAATCAATCCTCACATGCTGCTTCATCTTCTAAAAGTTGACCTTAAAAAAATGGTAAGTTACCGCACCTTTTGGGTAGTGTGTGGCCTGTATTTCTTAACGCTTGCATTTACCACGGCCAGTGGAATGGAATTTTTAAAGTGGCTTGCGAGCAAAGGAGCAGAATTTGGAACGAGCCTGAACATCAGCCGGATTCCCCTCTATCATTTCCCTGATGTTTGGCAGAACCTTATTTTTATAAGCGGATTTTTTAAGATTGTTTTGGCCATCATGGTCGTGATCTCCATCACCAATGAATTTACTTATCGCACCATTCGTCAGAATATCATTGACGGCATGAGTCGTTGGGAATTTCTTCTGTCTAAGATATTGACCAATGGATTACTCAGCCTCACCAGTGTTGCTATGGTTTTTATTATCGGATTGGTAACCGGATTGATTTACTCACCAGCAGCCAATCTGGAATACATACTTACCGATCTGGAATTTTTTCCTGCTTATTTCCTCGAGGTCTTTGCCTTTCTTTCCTATGCACTAATGCTGGGTATTATTGTCCAGCGGTCCGGGTTGACCATTATTGTGTTGATGTTGTCTTTCATGATTGAGGCTATTATCAAAGTCAACATTCCTGATCAGGCAGATTTTTTAAAAATGTTTTTTCCAATGGAATCCATCACTAATCTGGTGGCCATGCCCTTTGCCCGGTATGCGTTTCAGGAGATTCAGGATTATGTAAGCATCGCCTCCATTGCCATTGCCGTGGGTTGGACGTTTCTTTTTAATTATTTTGGTTATTTGAAACTTACCAAGTCTGATATTTAGCCGTTTTTCAGGGTCTGTGCACCCAAACAAAATTTTCGCAATCGGTTTAGTCGGCTAAATAGTAAGATATTGTTACATGGAGGCCATTGCCTCGCACGACCAACCTACCTTTGTGTCCATAAATGATCTCCGGCAAAAAAATCAGCCTGGAGTAACTATTAAAGATATGAACACACAATTGCTTGGAATTTCCGCGGGTATCCTTACCACGATTTCATTTTTACCGCAGGTTATTAAAACATGGAAGAGCAGATCGGCAAAGGATCTTTCGCTAGGCATGTTCTCGTTGTTTTGCTTAGGAGTGGTATTGTGGTTGGCCTATGGAATTTTAGTGCATGATATTCCTGTGATTGTCGCTAACCTGATGACTCTTATTTTGGCGTCTACTTTGTTGTTTTTTAAACTTAGCTTTAAACACTAAGTCTCCGTAGCCGAAGATTATTAAGCGAGTCTTTAATTTAATGCTCGCAGCCACACTCTTTTCCGGTGGTTGCTTTTTCAAAGCACTCTTGCCCTTCCTTATAGGAAAACCAGGCGAGGCCGAGTGTTCCGATGGAATCGGCATGTGCAAAGCCGGTGAGTTCGTAAATGCCGCTGGAGATGAGCAACATGCAAGACATATAGATGCACACTTTGGTGCAATTTGCATCGGCAAGAATGGCTTGGGAGTGAAGTAGCTTTCCTGTTTTGATTTTCCAATAGATTAAAAAAAGCATGACCACAATGGAGACGAGTGAAATGACCACGCCCCATAAGGTAGTATCCGGTTTTCTTTGCAGGTAAATGTTGATAACTGCAGATAATGTTAGGCCGACTACCAACAGGTAAAACGAATATCCCGTAATTTTTAAGGCAGTCTTTTCAAAATCACTTCTCTCACTTTTAGGATTAGCTCGGATTCGGGTAATCATGTACACGATCCCGATGCCGGAAATCATTTCAATAAAACTATCTAAGCCAAAACCGAAGAGTGCCAGTGTTTCATCCTGAAAACCAAAGACAGTAGCAACAATTCCTTCCACCAGATTATAGAAGATGGTGAAAATCCCTAAGCCGTAAGCCACGTCATACAGGCGTTTTTCTTCGTTAAGGTTGAGAGTCACGGCATCCATCAATCCAAAACTAAAGTCAAGAAGGGATAGTAGGACGAGATTATTGCAAAAACAGAGGTACTTGCAACTCAGCTACTTAAAATTTGATTGTTGTTGCAACTTGACTACATCTTACGTAATCAACAATAGCGTGGTGAATGATAGTCTTTACAAACCTTTTACACTCATTCCTCCGTCCACCATAATATCCTGCCCTGTAATGTAGCCGGATTTGTCCATGGCAAGATAGGCTGCTAAGCTTGCTACTTCCTCAGGTTGCCCAACTCGTTTCATGGGAGTGCGATCAATGATCATTTTCATGCGTTCGGGATTAGACATGACGGGTGCTGTTAATGGAGTTTCAATGTACCACGGTGAGATGGAGTTGACGCGAATATGAAAGGGTGCCCATTCTGCGGCAAGATGCCGGGTAAGTTGAATAATCGCGGCCTTTGTCATTCCATAAGGAGGGCCGGTAAGTACGTCAAAGGTTCCAGCAACAGAAGCCATATTGATAACGCTCGCCTTCCCTGACTTTTGCAGCAATGGAAACATCAGTCGAGTAATTTCAGTAACACTGAAGAGATTCGTTTCGAAAAGCTGACGATATTCTTCTTCTGTGTAGTCAATGAATTTTTTGCGCACGTTCGTGCCAACGTTATTGACGAGCACATCCAACTTCCCCCAGTTTGTAGTAATTTTTTCTACTAATCGTTGACGAAATGCCCTATCCGTAACATCCCCATCCATCGTAAATAGATTGGCGGAGTTTCGCAGCTTTCCCTGAATGCTTTTTGTGTCGCGTGCAATGGCCAGTACTTCAGCACCCAGGTCAAGAAATTCCTGAGTGATCGCCAGACCGATTCCCTTTGTGCCTCCTGTGACCAAGGCTTTCTTTCCAGATAAGTTCCATGAATTCATTCGTTCCAGAGTTTAATTAAGAATTTTAGTTTGTACAATCAAATTGTTTCTTTTTTCACTACTAGTAGGTACCAGTTCTTATCTACCTGGAGATAGCCCTGCTCGTAACAATAATGATAGACGGCTCCTTCTTTCGTAGTGTAGGTGCTGGTGAAGAGGTTGAAATCAAAACCTTGCCGCTGGAGGATATCGCGGGTGACTTTTGATTTTCCGGATGTGTTGAGTTCTATTAGAATTCTCCTGTTTTTGCGAAGTACGTTGTTTACGTTTCGCATAAAATTGGTCTCGTTACTGTTGAGTCGGTTGTTGTAAGAAACCCGGCATTGATCGGAACAAAATTTTTTGTCGGCCCGGCCAATAATTTTTGTGCCACACTCCAGGCATACCTTTTCTTGAGTTTTGGCCTTTTTCAGCACTTTTTCTTCCATGTACAAACGTTTACAAACGAATATAAACGAAAGTAACTGATTATCATACGACTGTTGTTTGGGCCACCATCCACCTTTGTATCACCAATCGCAATGAAGCAGTTGGAAAAAAAATGTTAAACAATTTAAATCTTACAATTATGAAAAGTTTGAGAAACAGTGTTCAGTTAATCGGGAGATTGGGTAAAGATCCTGAGGTGAAATCGTTTGATGGTGGAAAGAAGCTTGCTTCCTTCTCGATCGCTACATCTGATTCGTACAAAAATCAAAAAGGAGAAAAGGTGCAAGACACGCAGTGGCACAATGTGGTCATCTGGGGTAAGCTTGCCGATGTAGCCGGACAATACCTAAAAAAAGGTGCGGAGGTATGCATCGAGGGTAAACTCATCCACAAAACGTATGAGACAGCAGCGGGTGAGAAGCGCTACACCACCGAAATCAATGTTAGTGATTTTGTAATGTTGGGAGGCAAGCAATAATAGCCATTGCTTAAACTGAGGCCCGGTCCGGAAGGATCGGGCTTTTTTTATGACCCTCCATCAACTATAACTATTATTTTCAAACACAATCGTGCGAAACGCGTAAATTGCGATAATGAATTTTGCTTTCCCTCAGTTTCTCTGGGCCCTCAGCGCACTCTCCATCCCCATCATTATCCATCTTTTTAATTTTCGGAAGACAACAAGGATATTCTTCTCCAACACAAGGCTCTTAAGACAAATCAAACAAGAAACTACACAGAAACGAAAATTGAAGCAATATTTGGTGCTTGCCTCCAGATTACTATTTCTGTTATTTCTTGTACTTGCTTTCGCACAACCATTTTTACCTGCCAAAGAACAAATTACCGCAGGTAAAAATAGTATCCTCTATCTTGACAATTCTTTCAGCATGTCAGCCCAAATAGGGGAGAAGGTCAGGGCTTTAGATGCAGGTATCAGTTTTGTTCGCGAGATCGTAGAACTATTTCCTGCAGATACCCGCTATAAATTATTGACAAATGATTTCGCGCCCTATTCAAACTCATTTAAAACAAAGGCAGAGATTCTGGACCTGATAAGTCAACTGAGGCTGTCACCCACAAGCCGCTCGTTTGATGAGGTACGAAAACGAATGGGTGAAAATCTAGCTCAAACGGTTATCTTTTATATATCGGATTTACAAAAGTCTACTCTTGATTTTGAAAAGTCGAAAGTGGTAGACTCTGTTAACCAATGGCACCTTGTACCTCTTGCACTGGGTAAGACTCCCAATATTTTTATTGACTCCGTCTATCTGGATAACCCATTTATTATGGGTGGTGAGAAGAATTCTGTTAAGGTCCGGTTGAAGAACAATGGTGTAAGGAAAGTGGAAGGGCTGAATGTTAAGTTAACGATCAATGGAATTCAGTCAGCTACTGCTTCAGCTTCTATTGAAGCCAATAGCATTAGCGAATTAAGCTTTGATTTGGGCACGGGTATGAAAAACAGGAATGAAGCAAAGATCAGTTTTGCGGATTTTCCCATAAGCTTTGATAATGAATTTTTCTTCACACTAAATTTTACGCGTAAAATCAACGTTATTGAAGTCCGCTCGAATGCTGCGCCTACCTATTTGGGCAAAGTATATGGTAATCAACAACTCTTTAATTTTAGAAGCTTCCGCACAGACAATGTTAATTATAGCATTTTGAATGAGGCCGACCTTGTGATTGTCAATGGACTCAATGCAATTGATCCATCTACCCTTCAGGCTCTTATCAGTTATCAATCAGGATTTGGATCGCTACTTCTCATTCCAGGAGAAAAACCTGAGATGACTGTATATCGGACTTTAGCCAAGCAACCCAGTATGAAATTAGTGACTGAGAATGAACTCACTGAATTGGAGAAGCCCGATTTTCAAAACCCGTTTTTTCAGAATGTGTTTGAAGAGCAAAGTGCAATGCTTGCTATGCCTCATGCGAAAAGGCTATTGGACTGGGGACAAGACAGATCAGCTATCTTGAAATTTAAAAGTGGACTTCCATTCCTGACCCAGACAGAAGGTGTCTTTCTTTTAGCGAGTCCGCTCGAGAAAGACTTTACCGATTTTTATAATCATGCACTATTTGTACCCGTCATGTATAGGCTGGCCGCATTTGGCAGGAAGACGGAGGGTAAAGCCTCTTACACATTAAGTGAACAGATTGTTTCCATCAAGGCAGATAGCCTGACTGGTGAAGAACCACTTCGTTTATTGGGCTCTCAGGAAATTATTCCGCCTCAGCGAAGAGCAGGTGACCGTGTCTATCTTGAAATACCACGATTTGCCATTGCACCGGGATTTTATAATGTTACCTATCAAAGCGACACACTTGATTTGATTGCCTTTAACCTGGAGAAAAAGGAATCTCTTTTGGACCAATATTCAGGTGAAGAAGCAAAAGCGCTGATGGGAGGGGGTAAAAACATTTCAATATTTCAGGCTTCGTCTCCAGAGGCTTTCAGTAAAGAAATAAAAGAGAGATATTTGGGAACGCCTTTATGGAAGCTGGCGCTGATCATGGCCCTAATCTTTCTGTTGGCAGAGGTTCTTTTGATTCGATTTTTAAAGTGAAAGACGTGAAAATACTCATCCAATCTGCCGAAATCAGCGATAAAGACTCCCCTTTTCACAAAAAGACAAAGAATGTACTCCTTAGTAATGGGCGAATTACCGAAATAGGTGATAAGAATTATGCTGCTGATAAGGTGATTAAGGCCGAAGGGATGATTCTATCACCGGGGTGGTTTGACTTAGGGGCATTTGTTGGAGATCCTGGATTGGAGCACAAAGAGGATTTGAATTCTTTATGTAAGGCAGCAGCAGCGGGTGGATTTACAGAGGTAGCTGTCCTGCCCAACACCCATCCCTCCATACAATCGAAGAATGAAGTAAGTTACGTCACGCGAAATAACGATAATCGACTGGTTCAAATTCACGCGCTGGCGTCAATCACCAAAAACAACAAAGGTGAAGAACTCACCGAGATGATTGATTTAAACGAGGCGGGTGCAATTGGTTTTACTGATGGCCTCAAGCCGGTATGGCATACTGATATTTTTCTCAAGTCTTTGCAATACCTTCAGAAGTTTGATGGGCTATTGATC
>JANNRV010000036.1:0-27356 GCA_031401775.1 Bacteroidia bacterium
TATCCTATCCCGATTTGGAGAGTTGGGTGTCTTTGTGAAAGAAGGTCGCCTTTGTTTCAATCCCTGTATGCTAAGAAAAACTGAATTCTTAACGAAGCGTCAGGTATTCAATTATGTAGATGTGCAGGGCAACGCAGCAGAATTAAAGTTGGAAGCGGGGTCACTGTGTTTCACCTACTGTCAGGTTCCTATTGTATACCAACTTGCCAAGGAAAATGAGCTTGAAGTAGTCATGAATGATGGAACTGTTTCAAAGTCTAAAAGTTTGAATCTTGATAATTTAATGAGTGAGAAAGTATTTGGACGAACCGGTGAAATCGTACGAATAATTGCTCATGTAAATAAAGTGCATCTCTAAAAAACCTGTCAGGTTGAGCCTGTCGAAACCACTTGTCGCTTTTGAATCCCAAAACGACTTCGACAAGCTCAGTCTGACAAACAATTTAGATTTTTTAGAGGTGCCCTAAAGTTATGCTGAGGTAATGATGCAATCGTATTTTGGTCATGTTGTCAAAGTTCTGATTTGCATCTGTTTTTTTTCTTGTTGTAAACAACCGATGGATAAAAAAAATAAAATGAACCTGATCATTGAGCAAAAAGTTGATTCCATGCTCGCACAGATGACCCTCGAGGAAAAGATTGGTCAGATGACACAGGTGCGCCATTTTGACGATATATCCGGAGACGATGTAAGGACCAAGTTCATCGGCTCGATCATTCACACCCAAGGCCCCGCTCCCGGTAATAATGCCACTGAATGGCAAGCAAAATTCATTGAGTTACAAAAGCAAGCGCTTTCCACTCGCTTAAAAATACCCTTGTTGTTTGGAGTAGATGCAGTCCATGGACAAAATACCTATGAGGGTGCTACAATTTTTCCACATAACATCGGCATGGGTGCCTGCGGAAATGCTGACTTAGTAGAAAAGGCAGCTGCTATCACGGCTATCGAATCGAAGGCTACCGGATTCAACTGGGTTTTTTCACCTTGTGTGGCCATTCCCTTCAACGAAAAGTGGGGACGCGTGTATGAGGCATTCTCTGAAAGCACAGAAATAACAACGGAGCTGACAAAAGCTTCCATACGTGGACATCAGGGCGTGCTCACTGAAACATCAAAGGTCATGGCTACGGCCAAACATTTTATTGGTGACGGTGCTACTGACTTTGGAGTGGAAGGTGGCAATTCATCATTGAATACAAAAGAAGTTTACCAGCGCTTGCTCCCGCCCTATCAGGCAGCCATTGAAGAAGGTGTAGGCTCGGTCATGGCTTCCTTTAACAAGTTGGATGGTCTTTCCATGCATGCACATAAAGCAATGATCACCGATACATTGAAAGGCCATTTAAAATTCGATGGTATTGTTGTGTCCGACTGGAAAGCCTACTCGCGTTTCGGTGGAACGGATATCATCAATGCCGGTATTGATATGGTGATGGCGGTGGATGGCGACCTCAGTATGTTTCAGGATGGCGTGCGCAATGCAGTCGTAAACGGAGTTATTCCTCAAACCAGAATTGATGATGCGGTGCGCAGGATTTTACGACAAAAATTTCGGGTAGGTCTATTTGATAATCCCTTTCCAAATAAAGAACTTATAAAGAAAATTGGCATTAAAGAACATCGTGCCGTAGCACGTCAAGCAGTGCGAGAATCCTTGGTGCTACTCAAAAATGAAAAAAAAATATTACCATTAAAGAAAGACGCCAGGATTGTAGTGGTAGGTGAATTTGGAGATAACTCAGGTCTTCAGTCAGGGGGATGGACGGTGAACTGGCAAGGAACAACTGAAAATTATAAAGGTGCTACTACTATTCTGGAAGGCATCAAGAAATTCTCAACGGAAGAAGTTCTATACGATAAAGAGGGCAGTGCTACTTACGACAATGTAGATGTCGCAATAATAGTTGTCGGAGAAACTCCTTACGCAGAATTTTTTGGAGACATTGGTGGCGAAATGAACAAGTATCAGCTTACACTTTCAGAGGCTCACCAAAAATACATCAATGCCTACACAGAGAAAGGGATCAAGATCGTAGTCGTTCTGATTTCAGGAAGACCGTTGGTAGTCACCCAACAAATTGAACAGTCTGATGCATTTATAGCAGCATGGCTGCCAGGGTCTGAAGGAGATGGGATTGCCGAAGTATTATTTGGTAAACATGACTTCAAAGGAAAGCTCCCTCACTCCTGGCCTAAGTCAGAAGAGGATTACAATGGCAAGTATGGTCCCAATTTTTGGGATGGTTCAGTTGAACCACTTTTTCCGCTAGGATTTGGATTAAACTATAATGGTTCATGATGAACTGATGGATTACCAATGCAGGAACAAAAGACAGCAGTATGGATTCAGTTTTAAAATATATTTGTTTGGGAATGGTTTTAACAGCAACCATTTCCTGTAGCAATGGACAACCAAAGGAAGGTAAAACAGCTAAACAGAAAGAAGTGAAGGCAAAAGATATTTTAGGAAACCCCGATTACCTGGCCATGAGCTATGAGGGCTACAGAGAAAAATCAAGGGAACTCCAACCTACCATCGCCCAGCTAAAAGAAGATTTAAAAATCTTATCGGCTTTGGGAATTAAAATAGTAAGAACCTACAACGTAGAGACTCAGCTCCCCCATGCCTCCAATTTACTAAAGGCAATTCAAGAGCTTAAAGCGGCTGATCCTAACTTTGAAATGTACGTCATGTTGGGCACCTGGATCAGATGCAAGAACGCCAATACCGATCAAGCCCCGGATCACAACGATGAAAGTGAACTAAATGAAGGTGAGATCGGACGAGCGGTGGCATTGGTCAATCAATATCCTGATATCGTTAAAATACTGGCAGTAGGAAATGAAGCGATGGTCAAGTGGGCCGCCAGTTATTATGTACAGCCTTCGGTGATATTGAAATGGGTAAATCATGCTCAATCTTTAAAGGCTTCCGGCAAGTTGCCGAAAGACCTTTGGATTACCTGTTCCGATGACTTTGCTTCGTGGGGTGGTGGCGATGCAAGTTATCACACCGAAGATCTTGCGAAGTTGATTAAGGCTGTGGATTACATATCCATGCACACCTATCCTTATCACAACACGCATTACAGTCCTGATTTTTGGCGTGTACCGAATGGAGAGTTAAAACTTTCAGAGGTTGAAAAAATTGATGCGGCTATGGTGCGTGCCCAAAAGTTTGCTAAATCACAATATGATTCCGTTACCAACTATGTAAGGAGCCTTGGGGTAGATAAACCCATTCACATTGGTGAAACCGGATGGGCTTCTGTATCCGATGGCTTCTATGGCCCAGAAGGTTCCCGGGCTACCGATGAGTACAAACAAGCGCGTTACTACCAACACATGCGCGATTGGACAAACGCTTCGGGCATCTCCTGTTTTTTCTTTGAAGCATTTGATGAGCAATGGAAAGATGCTATAAATCCGAATGGTTCTGAAAATCATTTTGGACTTTTTAAACTTTCTGGTGAAGCAAAATATGCTCTATGGAAACTGGTTGATAAGGGCGTATTTGATAACTTGAAACGCGCAGGCAACCCGATTAAGAAAACATTCAGTGGCAACGAAAAAAAACTTTTAGATGAAGTAAAGGCACCACCGTCAAAATAAAACAAATGTCAGACTGAGTTTATCGAAGTCGATTTAGATAATAACGATCGTTTTCGACAAGCTCAAACTGACATATAAAAAAAATATCCATACTAAAAACCAAAACCATGTCTACGATTACAATTAAAGTTCCGATGGGTCAAAAAATTGCCTTCGGTGTTGGCATGCTGGCTAATCAGATGTTTCCTGCGGTCTTAGGCATCTTTATGGTGGTTCTCGTGCAAGACCTGGGTTTTCCCGGTTGGATGTGGGGACTAATTTTCTTTCTGCCTCGAATTTTTGATGCCATTACAGATCCCATCATGGGCTACATTTCTGACAATACTAAATCCCGTTGGGGCAGGCGTAGACACTACGTTTTCTTGGGCGCCATTCTCATGGGTTTTTCATTTGTCATCATGTGGCAGTTGTATCGTGAAGATGGCATCACTTACAACTTCTACTTTTTTATGCTTTGGTCTTTCATATTCTATTTAGGCTTAACGCTTTTTAGTGTGCCTTACGTAGCAATGGGTTATGAAATGAGCAACGACTTTCATGAACGGACGAGCATCATGGCCATTGCCCAATGGATCGGACAATGGGCCTGGGTAATTGCTCCCTGGTTTTGGGTTGTCATGTATGACAAGAGTTGGTTTGCGTCAGCTGATGTAGCGACTCGAACGCTTGCGGTTTGGGTAGGCATTGCATGTGCCATCTTTGCGATGGTACCAGCCATTTTTATTAAAGGTAAATCGTCACTTCATGAAAATTATGCTCCACTCAATTTTCGCTCTATAGGATATAGCCTAAAAGAGATATTCCTCGGTTTTAAAGAAGCATTCACCTCAATTCCATTCCGAAAGCTGTGCATAGCTACTTTTTTCATTTTCAACGCCTTTAATACGATAGCTAGTTTTTCATTCTTTATAATCGTCTACCATTTATTCAATGGCGATACTGGTGCAGCAGGAATTTGGCCAACACTCTTTGGTAGTTTAGGCGCACTATCCACCACCTTCCTGGTCATTCCCATCGTAGCAAGAATGTCAAAATGGTTGGGAAAAAAGCGGGCCTTTATTGTTTCTCAAAGTATTTCACTTTTCGGTTATATCCTGTTTTGGTTTCTATTTGTGCCGGGCAAACCCTACATGTTTATTTTCGCTTTACCACTTTTCTCTTTTGGTATCGGAAGTTTATTCACGATTATGATGTCCATGACGGCTGATGTGATTGATCTGGATGAGTTAAACACCGGCAAAAGACGTGAAGGTATATTTGGAGCAATCTATTGGTGGATGGTGAAAGTTGGGTTTGCCATTGCTGGATTATTGAGTGGAACCCTGATGACGGTGGTAGGTTTCGACCCGAGTGTTTCCGTTCAGTCAGAAGGAGCAATTGTGGGCTTGCGAATATTTTTCTCAGTCATTCCTATAATGGGAACTCTGGTAGCCATCTATGTCATGCGCGACTACGATGTGGATGAACAGCGTGCCAATGAGACCCGTACTGAACTGGATAAGCGGGAAGCTGCTAAAACAAAAAAATCATCTTCTTATTACCAGAAAGAGAAATTCTTATCACTGAATATGATACCAGCGTTAGCAACAGATGTTGATTTTACTGCTCTATCCAATTTGGCAGTGAAACAACGCTTTAATAAAAACCTCAAACAGGGTCTTAGTGGCATTTGCTTTAGCCCTTACATGGAAGGCCAGAATATTGGTGACACTTTATCGGAGGCGCAGATTCAAAGACGTATGGCTATAGTCGCACCCCATACCAAATGGGTGCGGTCGTTCTCGTGCACCGAGGGCAATGAGTTTATTCCCAAAGCGGCCCGCGAAAAAGGTCTGAAGACGATGGTCGGTGCGTGGATCGACAATAATAAAGCAAATAATGAAGTCGAGATAAAAGCGTTGATAGACTTGGCTCTGAAAGGAAATGTGGATATTGCCGTGGTTGGAAACGAAGTGTTGCTTAGGAAGGATTTAAGTAAACAGGAATTGCTGAATTACATTAGCCGGGTAAAAAAGGCGCTGCCCAACATACCGGTTGGTTATGTGGATGCGTATTTTCAGTTCAAAGAACACGCTGATTTGGTAGATGCTTGCGATGTTGTTTTAGCCAACTGCTATCCGTTTTGGGAAGGGTGCCAGATTGATCAGGCTTCCGGTTACCTGAAGCAGATGTATTTAGTTGCTCAAGAAGCAGCGAGAGGCAAAAAAGTTATTATAACCGAAACAGGTTGGCCTGATCAGGGAACTAGTAACGGTGAGGCACAACCTTCGGAGGAGAATGCTATGAAGTATTTTATAAACACCCAAAATTGGTCTCAACAAGAAAACATCGAAATGTTCTATTTCTCCTCGTTCGATGAATCATGGAAAGTTCGCCATGAAGGAGATGTTGGACAGCGTTGGGGAATATGGGATAAAAATGAAAATCTAAAATATAAATAACTATGTCATTTAAAGCTGAAAAGGTCCTCGCACTGGCGGGCCATGATTACAAGGGCGTGACATCGGAGCAATTGGTTAAATTGTTTAAAAAAGTTCTTAAACAAGGTATGCATGGCCTATGCTTTAGCCCGTATGAAGAAGGACAAAAACCAGGGGAACAACTATCAGAAGCTCAAATACGCAGGCGCATGGATATCATTCGACCGTATACCAAATGGATTCGATCATTTTCTTGCACGGAAGGCAACGAATTGATCCCAAAAATTGCTAAAGAATATGGCATCAAAACATTAGTAGGTGCATGGCTTGGAAAAGATGACAAGATCAACCAACGTGAAGTGGAGAATCTGATCAAAGTTGCTAAAGCAGGTTATGTAGACATCGCTGCAGTAGGCAATGAGGTCATGTATCGGAAAGATCTGACAGAAGATCAGCTGCTCGCATTTATCAAAAAAGTAAAGACAGCGCTACCCAATACTCCGGTTGGTTATGTAAATGCCTACTACGAGTTCGAACACAGACCTAGAATCACCAACGCATGTGATGTAATTCTCGCCAATTGCTATCCCTATTGGGAAGGTTGTCATTGCGACTATTCATTGTTGTACATCAAAGATATGTTCAATAAAGCCGTGCGTGCTGGAAATGGAAAAAAGGTAATTATTTCCGAAACAGGATGGCCAAGCCAAGGCACCAGCCTTCGTGCTGCTGCGCCATCGGATGAGAATTTCATGAAGTACTTTATCAACATTCAAAAATGGTCTAAAGAAGAATCTATCGATATACACTATTTTTCTTCCTTCGATGAATCGTGGAAAGTAGGTGCCGAAGGAGACGTGGGTGCTTACTGGGGTTTATGGGATAAGGATGAAAAGCTTAAGTATTAATTTGGGATTTATTTAACTGCCCCTCGTTAGTAGTCATTTGATTCTGTGGTTCGTGTCTTCACGAACCACTTTTTTTTCTACTCTATCGAAGTCCTATTGGCACACGAAGGCGTGTTTTGTCCCATACCATGCTCATGTTGATATTGATGGAATCAGATTCAAAGCTGATCGTAAATGTCTCTGCCTCTGGCGTCAATGATTCTACCGGAATTTTCACAGTCAAAACATCCAGCGAGTGATCAGGCTCCGAAGCAGCACCGAAATTTACACCTAGCTCACTATTGAGGGTCACATCGAAAGCTTCTGCTCCCGGCACTGCGTACATGCGATAGCTGCCCGCATTCACCGGCTGCCCTGCAAACGTAATGTCTTTGCTGAAGGTGATCTCGGTAGCTGCGTTAGCACCCAGTCTCCAATATTTGCCATAAGGCTGTAACGCACCATCTGTTTCTTCTCCGAAGATTAAGCGTCCTCGCTTGGAAGGCTGGCTATATGATAACTTAATGTCCAGGCCTTTGTCACTAAACGAGGCTGTTGTGGGTGGGCTCTTCTTTGGAGCAAAGAACAGGCCATATACTGACCAAAGAACAAATACAATGATTACTACGCCAATGCCGATGAAGATTTTCTTTTTCATGTTAGGTCGGGGTTTGTTCATGCAATATACAACTTAAGATGATAGGGGTGGTTGATGTTCGGTTCATGCTCTCATAGGTAGCCAGAATTCGGAGATTAAAGCAGACCTTGAGGATCAAGCCTAAATATGGACTATGCGCTGCGCGCGATTGAGCAAGCCGGTAACCCCCCAACCCTTAGGATTCAAACCTACAGGGTAGTCGACTTTATATTTTGAGCTGCTTTTAAAATGTCTCTGCGGCTCACCTGTCCTATCAGCATGTCATTCTCCACTACGGGAAATCTTCTGATTGGAGAATTCAAAAATAAAATAGCTGCTTCTACGATGTTAGTCTTGGGTGAAAGTGATTGCACCCTCGTGGTCATGTAATCCGAAACTGTTCTCGTTTCAGCAGGCATGTTATTATAGGCCTGGTCCACGATGAGTCGCAGACAATCTTTTTCGGATATCACACCAATCAGGTGATGTTGATCGTCCAATACTGGTGCACCCGATATCTTTTTTCCAACAATAGTTGAAATAACATCCTGTATGGGTTGATCCGGCTTAAAGGTTATCAAATTGCTCATCGGCACCATATATTTTTCAACCGTTTCATACTGGGCTTCATTTGGATTGATAGTTTTTAATGCTGGTTTGCTATTCATGATGAATGGTTTTATTTAGGTGAAATGCTCCTTACCAGGTAGTGGACTTAATATTCTGTGCTGCATTAAGAATCTCTCTGCGGCTTATCTGTCCAATTAAGGCTCCATTCTCCATGATAGCATATCTACGGATGGGGGAATTAAGAAATTCAATGGCAGCATCTACTACAGTGGTTTTGCGTGAGAACGTAAAAACTTTGGTTGACATATAATCAGAAACTTTCTTGGACTCAACGGGCAGTTTGTGAAGTGTCTTATCAACAATAATCCGAAGGCAGTCTTTTTCCGAAAGATTACCGATCAGGTGGCGGTGTTCATCCAACACGGGGGCGCCCGAAATCCTTTTCTCCAGGATAATGACAATAGCCTCCAGGATATTCTGGTCGGGTTTAAAGGTTATCATATGGTTCAGGGGAACCATGTATTTCTCGATAGTTTCGTAATTCGCTACGTTTGGGTTCTTTTTCTCGAATTCAGGCTTGAAGTTCATGGCTGTGAGATTTGATTATTTAATGCCGCACTCATTTTTGGTTCAACTAAAGCTACTGATTTCAAGTAAGATTACCAATTGGTGACAGTAAGTTTCAGGACAGCACCCACCAACCACTTTTTCATTTTAAAGGTTGACTTTATCGTAGTTTTATGTGAGCTTAATAGAATAGATGAGAAATTCTTTACTTACCAACACATCCAGCTCATAGACATTTTACTCAATATCTCTTGGACAGAGTATTGAAGTAAAACTCATGCGGCCTGCGGCAGCCCAATTACTTTCCAAATCATTCAACAGGTTATTTTTGAAGCTAGCCACCCAAAAATCCATAGTTTGCCCCTAAACTTTTGGCCCAAAATAACTGCATCTAATTTGTTGGGATTCCATTCCTACCCTTGCTGTTAATCCAGGGAGAGCAATTCAATTTGAAATCTAGATCAATTCATCGTAGTACTCATCCTATCATGATCTATAAAGACAGGTTTGATAAAACTTTGATTGGAGTGGGCCACCTTCGTTCTTCGAGCCAATCATAAGCCTCTGCAAGGGATTTGGTAAAATATACTTTGATATCATATTTTTGAAACACGGCTTCATTGCGCTTATAAAATTCTGCGGTGGCAGGGTTTAATTCAATGGTGTAGACCACAGCGAGTCTCTTCAATCCTAACTTAAACGCGGCAGGTAGTAGTGTATCAACAAGCCACAGATGATCTTCTTCACTTACATTACCTCTCTTCCTGGTGTCCATCAACCAATGAGCCGCAATATACTCTTTCATAAAATTGAGGCTTCTATTTAACACAGCTCGAAATTCTGCGCTAGACACATCTCTTCTCCAATGGATACAGGTAAGATTTTTAGTGGCATCAAAAAAGACTTCCGCACAAGGTTCATTCATCAAAATCTGATGATCCATGCCTTCAGGCTTAGGTAAACGGATCGAGAATTCAGTAAATGAATTTACTTGACTCTTAATGTCGATTGACCCTCCTAAAGATTCTACTTGCAATTTCATAAGGTATAGTCCTATACCCCGTCCTTCTGTATGACTATTAAATCGCTTGTATAGTTTAAATAAATCGTTGCCGTATACTTCAAGATCAATTCCGATTCCGTTGTCGCGCACCGTAAGCTGAAATTCTTCCTTCGTGTGTGCAGCTGTAATTTGTATCACTTGCTGTCTGTCATTACCACAATATTTAAGTGCATTACTTACCAGATTGTGCATTATGCTGGTAAGCATAGGCTTGATGGTATAGAGTACCTCTGACATGATATTATACTCGAATCGTACTTCCCGCTCTACTATTTCCTTTTGGAAAGGGATGAGAATCTCCTCGATAAGCTCCCAAATATTTACGTTTTGCCTGATGTTGAAAATATCATTTCGGATATCAACAATCTTTCCCATATCTCTGATGGTTGCATCAAGAATTTTAGCCGACTTTTTAAGATGCTCAATGATCGGGTCGCTCGGCTGAGCAGATTGACTCTCTACCAGGCTAACCAATCCCATTATGCTCGCCACGGGGCCACGCAAATTGTGGGAAATGGTATGGGAAAATTGTTGAAGTTCGTTGTTGTGTTTTACCAGTTCATCATTGGCAACTTTGAGCTCATTGTTTACCATTAATACTTTACTGGCCAGCTGATCATTCGAAAGGTTTAACTCTTCGTTTTGCTGCTGAATCTTACTATGCGCTTGTTCGAGCTCGCCTTTCTGATCCTCGAGCAAACAATTAAATGCATTTAATTCATCTATTAATACAGAATTTTTGGACTGCACCTCATCAGAGGTTTTTCGTAAGACCAGTACCCCGACCGTAATAACACAAAACATGAGCGTAGCAATCCATTGAGATAGCTGATACGAATTGATGCTATGATCTATTTGGTAGTAACCCAAGTTTAAATAGTTGTGAATAGGGTCGAAAAGCACGAATGCCAGCAAGTAAATGGACAAACTAATTGCCAGAAGTAGTTTACGGGTAAATCCAAATACCAAAGGAGGAACAATGGCAGCGGCAATTAAAACATAACGATAGTCAAAATACTCCGAATCGGTAACTTCTTCGCCCGGTATGATCTTTGAGATTACTGACATCCCCACCACTAAAGTGGGCAGCATTAAGCATAAAAGTAAGCGTGCCAAATTAAAATATTGTTGAGAAATAAGTGTACTAATCAGAATAAATAACACTGACAGGGAGACTGCCAGCAAAGGTTCCAAGTTCCATTGTCTGGTTCCAAGAAGGGCGCCAATGACTAATAACATTGCAATGGCAATCGCACTGATCCGATTGGTGATTATCAGCGACTGCAGTTCACCAGGATCCGTTAAGTTTGTCAGACCATTGTGAGAAATTTTGAACCAAAATCTTTTCACGAATTCGAATAAAGCCGGCTCGAACCTAGGCAATTTCGGGCTAAAAAAAAACATCAACAGCCTATTCTGCATCGAAAAAGGAAGGGCAAGCTTCCATTACTTTCCAGAGAGACAAGTTAAACTAATAATACTCAATACGATGAATTGTTATTAAAGCGGGTTTACCATTTTTAAAAGTAATGCGCTTTGTCCAATGAGAGGCTTCATTATATTGATAAGTATGACTTAACCGCTTTTCAAGCTTTCCCATTACTCCATAAGTCAATGTTTCAATTACATTGTTGTTCTTGTCATAGTTTGAGACAATTCTATCGGTAATCATGAGGTTGTCATTCAGTACAACCTGTTCGATGATATTATTTAGTGAGTCATATTTAAATTGGGTGATTCTCTTTTTCATTTTTAGTGGAAAAAATTGGTTTGTCTCAATTCTATTACCCCTATCATCATAGCTAATGCTATCCTCGCGTATCATTTTCTCGTTGCTGAAATAGAATTTTTTAGCACTACGGTTTATCTCGTCAACATGACTCTCCATTATTTTGACCAAGTTTCCTCTCACTTGCGAATAAGTTATGACGTTTGTAGTGTTGCTATTATTCTCTTCTACGATTTTTTGGCCGATGGTTTTTCCACTTTCATTTACCTCTCTACTTTCGACCAACCTATGTTGCAGATCGAATTTGTTTATCCACCTACTTATGAGTGATTCATTAAAACTATACCTTAGTGTTTCAAGTGTATCGCCCGCTGCTGAATACTTGTATATAGTCTTTCCTTCTAAATTTCCTTTTGAATCAAATGTACTCTTTGCTAACAATACCCCTTTCGGACTGAATGAAAATTTGATCATCGATGAACCCTCACGGATGGTCGATTGGCTTTCCAACTCACCCCCATTCTCTATGGGATCATGAACCGATTCCATAATGCTTTTAATTCGCGTGGAGGGTTTTTCAATTGCCTGCTTTTTGTATGCATGCAATAAGCATCATCCCAATAAAAATGATGACCAACTGGACGATAATGGTTTTAACTATAATCTTTTCTTTGCTCTCATCCATAGCCAATCACAGCAGTATCGAAGAACTTCTGCATCTAAGGTCCCCTATGATTCAGTCAGTTTAATCCCATCCGGTTGAAGGATAATTTTGCGCTGCTTGTATAAAGTACCAATGGCTTTTTTATAGGCTTTCTTACTGATGCCAAATTGATCATAAATTTCCGCGGGTGTGCTTTTATCAGCAATCGGCAAAAATCCTTCATGTGCACCAAGTGTGGCGAGAATCATTTCACAATTAGGATCATTGAAATTTTCAAACCCAATGGGTTGTAAATAAATATCAATCTTGTTATCGTCACGTATTTGCTTTACATATCCCTTTAGCTTGTCTCCTACGTTGAGGGTGCTAAAGATGTCACTTTCAAAGATCAACCCCTCGTGCTGTTGATTCACAATTACGGAAAAGCCGAGGTCGGTCTTTTTCATCACCAGCACTTCTGCTGCATCCCCCTCTTTAACAGTAAGTGTGTGATTCTGAAGCCTCTTTTCTATTTTATTGGTCGCATAAAGTCGATCGGTCTCTTTGTCCAAATCAAGATAGACAATGTACCACCTACCCTCTTCCATTTTTTTTCGTTGCTCCCGAAAAGGAACCAGTAATTCTTTCTCCAACCCCCAGTCCATGAAGGCACCTATGTTGCTGACCGAGGTTACTCTTAGTAAGGCAAATTGATGCATTAAAATCTTCGGCTGAAGATTCGTAGCAATTTTTCGCTCTTCATAATCGCGATAGACAAAGACCCTTAGCTTCTCTCCGACCGTAAATTGCCTAGGACAATATTTATTGGGAAGCAACACATCTTCTTCACCTGCTTCATCGCCTAAGTAAAGGCCTACGGTAGTATGACGTAATATAGTTAGGTCCTGATGGTGTCCAATAGGTATCAATGTGGAGGTATTTTCGCAAAGTTACTCATTTATCGATAGGCCGTTTCCAGCTTTGATCTAACTCCAGCACTCTTGCTCAGTGTCTGACGTTGGCACAAAAAAAGGAAGATACGCTCTTCCTTTTTTCGCGCTTTTGCAAATCAATTTAATTGCTGCTTAACTCAGGCATGTATTCGTTCAATTCATCAAAACTTTTTGTTAGATCAATACAACGCCCGTAATCTTCAATAAACCGATCCCAACTTCCTTCACCATGGACTTCTTCAAAGTCCTTTGATAAGGTGTTAGGACTATCGAAGTGAGCCCACTTCGCAAAACCTATTGAAGTAGCAACGTGTGGTCCTGGAGATGCGCCCATTCTCCAATAGGCTTGGTAAGAAGCTCCATATGCCTTCTTCTTGTAAACATCGGCAATCATTTTAAACAATTCCCCTGCGCGATCTTCCTGTCCTGGAATCAACGTTAAGAAACGCAAACGGGACTTGGTGAAGGTTGCATCATTAGGCGCCAGGTAATTCACATCTTTGTCAAGTCTCCAATAGGATGTAGGGCCGAAAGATTCCACAAAGGGTGTAACATTCTTTTCAAAATCCATATCATGCTCACCTTTGGTATTGACCCCGTCCAATTGTGTCCAGGTGCACGGCCCCATAATCCATGTATATTGGCCCGAAGAGGGTCCAGCTGATATACTATTAATAGTCACTTTGAATGGTGCTGTTGCGTGATACTTTTTGGTGTGCGCCCCGAGGCCTTTCTTAAATAAGTCGACCTTGTCTGCTTTGGGGGTCATGTTCATGACTTCCCATTGGAGATAATCAGTTTGCGCGATGACCGAGATAGCAAATGCCATCAGGCCAATAATCAAAATTGGTTTTTTCATGGTAATTGGGGTTAGGTTAATAGAATGAACTAAGTGACTCTTGAATGCGCTCCATTAAAATCAGTTCACAACATCATGCCCCATTTGCGTGGCCAGAAATCCAACAGGAAAGGATAAGGCAGTGAGCTACTGCCTGTACGAAGCTAAGGTTTTTTTTAAATAAAACATCGGGAAAAGCGGAGCAACGTAAACCGGGCTCATGCTCTGTTCCAATTCATCAAAAAAAAATACATATAGTCTTTAACCTACTCATCTCATGCTGTAAAGTTTCCTCTGGGGTCAAGCAGACTCCTTCGCCTTATGGTCGCGCCAACGCAACAAACCATAATGAAAAATGAAGAACAGTAAAAAAAATAGGGGTATGGCAACCATCATCCACACGGCAATTCCACCTAGCATAACACCTCCGAGGTCCCTGAGCAACGCACCAAAATCATTTTTAAACCGGAGCATTAATACATTCACGTCCAGCAACACGGGTGTTAATGTGAAAAGAGAAATTCCTCCCTGCATAAAGGGTATCAGTAACGCAACCTGAAGGGGAGTAAGGAGATAGTTCACAGCCTGTATCACTACAATATTTAAACGGAGTACAATAGCCACCAGAAAACAGAAGAGTGTAGTGCTTCCAAACACTGGAAAAATAGAGATGACGCAACCCATGGCACAAGCTATGGCCAGTTTGCGAGGTGTAGCTCCTTGCCGCAAGGCACTGGCGATGACTTGCCAAAATCGGTTGAGGGCTTTTCGGATCAATGAGGTATAGGCTAGAGGTAAAACATAAGATGAGAGATTTGAGATTATACGTGCATACTTCTTCAACAATTAATTGAGCCAATGGTTTGTGTTGAATTAATCTACTACAATGTTATTGGATATTGTAATTAGAACACATCCAAATCCTTACCTGAAATAACTTTGCCTTTGTATTCACTTCGAATTTCTTCCAGTAGTTTATCTTCCGTAGAATCCCAGATCAGTTGGTGGGTTAGCACTAACAATTTGGGTTTTGCCAGGTTGGCCAGTTGAGCCAACTGCTTACTCGAAGTATGAAAATCGGCATGATACGTTTTCCATTTAGGTGGCCTTCTGGAATAACCATCTTGTGAATAGACTTCATGGATGAGGATATCACAGCCCTGGCACATTTCTATCACTGCTTCGCTGTAAGTGCAATCGCCTGAAATGACAATTGACTTATCGGGTGTGGTGAATTTAAACCCAAAGGATTGATCCCATGAACCGTGCTTCACCAAAAATGCCTGAACTTCGATAAGACTGTCTTTGTATATGATACCGGGGCTTATTTCGTGCACATTCACCTGATAAGCAATAGAATCTCCTTTCTCCAATCCAAAAATCCGTATGTCATAATCTTTTTTATAGGCTTGCTGAATATGTTTATTCATTTCCTGGATTCCCGTGGGGCCAAATACTTCCACGGGTCCGGTTCGCTCCAGCACTGCCGGTGTGAAGATAAAATCCGCATAGCCAATGGTATGATCAGAGTGCAGGTGTGTGATGAATAGTTTATTAAGACGGTCTGGCTTTAAACCTTCAATGTCGAGTTTACTCGCGGCAGCAGCTCTGCGCACCACTCCGGTTCCGCAGTCTATTATATAAGGAGTGGTGTCAACTACGATGGCCAGCGAAGGGCCCGATCGATCAGGATCTGCATTAGGAGTACCGGTGCCCAACAACACTGCTTTCGTGCGACTTGTAGAAGTTTGCTTTGCGTTTTCCGCACAGGCGGTCCACAGAAATATGGGTAGAACTAAAAAAAGAATAGCTTTCGATTTTTTCATCATAACGGTATTTATGCAAAAGAATTCAATAGTTACGTTACGCATGGGTAGATTTCTCGCTTACGCTTGAAATAACATTAGACTATTTCAACTTCGCATTGAAAAAATCAACTGTCCTCTGCCAGGCCAGCTCGGCAGCAGCTTTGTCAAAACGCGGTGTGCTGTCGTTGTGAAAACCATGATTTACTTCAGGATAAACATAGGCTGTATACTCCTTGCTAGCATTTTTCAACGCGTTTTCATAAGCGGGCCATCCTTCATTAACACGTGTGTCTAAGCCTGCAAAATGGTGAAGCAAGGGTGCATTGATCTTCGGCACTTCTTCCAAAGGAGGTTGCCCACCATAGAATGGAACTGAAGCCGACAGATTAGAAATACGAACGGCCATCATGTTTGAAATCCATCCGCCAAAACAAAATCCAACCACGCCTACTTTTCCTGTACAGTCGGGATGTGCTTTCAAGTGATGATACGCTGCGATAAAGTCTTCCAGCATTTCATTCCGATCACGTTTACTTTGAAGTGCTCGGCCATCGTCATCATTGCCGGGATAACCTCCAAGAGGCGTGAGTGCATCAGGAGCTAATGAGATAAAGCCTGCCAGGGCTGTTCTTCTTCCCACATCTTCGATGTAGGGATTGAGACCTCTGTTTTCATGAACGACAATGATGCCGGGCAACTTGCCCTTTGTCTCTGCCGGAAGAGAGAGTAAACCTTTGATCGTCCCCCCACCCTTCGGTGAATCGTAATTGATATAGTCGGATTTTAATCTCGGATCATTTTGTTGTATTTGAAGAATATGATAATCGGGGCTAATGAAACTCATGAGCGATGCTACCGTAATGCCTCCTACAGCATACGTTGCCAGCTTATCCATGAACAAACGCCTGTCGATACGATTGTGAGCATAGTCATCGTAGAGATCAAATACTTCCTGCTTGATTTCTTCTTTTTTGATTTCCTTCATAGAGCTGTTACTTTAAACTGAATTTCTTCTTTTGAAAAGTAAGGATTTCAGAGAGAGAAAGAAAGGGAAAGTTCAACATGTTCAAATCACCTTACCCTACAGAAAACTTGCTCTTTCTCTTGAATAGGTAAGCGTAAGCCGATGCATGGCCCGAGTACAGGCGATGTAGAGCATACTCTTATCTACTTCTGTGTGATAGTTCCTGGCCGACACAAAGGGCACAATTACTTCATCAAATTCCAGTCCTTTGGCAAGATGGGCGGTGGTAATAATAATACCTTCATAAAATGAAGTACTGTCTGCAGTCAACAAATGAACCTTATGAACTTGCTTTAAGAACTCGGCTACAAACTCTGCCTGATCTGCTGTCTTACACAAAATACCGAGCGACCGATGATTTGAGTTTTCAAAATTATCAATTAGTGTATGAATGGCTTCCACCTCTTCGGCATTGCTCTTAAATCCTTTTACTTCGGGTGGGGTGCCATGACGCTCCATGGGAATAACATGAGGGTTCGAGGAAATCTTTTGGGCAAAACGGGTGATCTCATAGGTTGATCGATAGCTTCTGAACAACTTCACTGTTTCGCCTTGAGGAAAGATTTCTTCTATCCCTTCCGCTGAAGACGCACTATACGGGTTAACGGTTTGACCAACATCTCCCAGAATTGTTTTCTTACACTTGAAGAGTCGAGACAGAACAGCATATTGCACAGGAGTGTAGTCCTGCATTTCATCTATTAATATGTGCTTCACCTGATCGTAGGATTGATAACCTTCCAAACGCATGGTGAAATAGATCAGTGGAAAGACATCAGCAAATTCCAATATCCCGCCTTCCATCGGCTTGAACATCTCAGGCTTGCCAAGCCATGCATAAAAATCCCGGTACAAATCAAAAACATCCCGTATCTTGAACATGCGTGGCACTGCCTCAGCTATTATTGTTTTTTCACGACCCGCAAGTTTACGCTGTACCTGATTACGCAGATGGCTCTGAACATCCTTGATCACTTCAGGGAAACGTTTCAATAAAGGAATACGGTGATACGCCCTGAAGCGCTCCTGGATAAATGGGAACGGAATCACTGCCTTTCCCACACGTAGTTCAGTAAACGTAAAGTAATTATTCTCGATATGAATAAGGTAGCGATTAAGCTGGCCCAGAAATTCAAACGATGCCTTGAAGCGGATGCGTTCAATGTAAGCAGCATCTGATTTTTCGAGTAGCAAGGCCACCTGTTGAAAGAAAGTCTGGAAAGGATATTTATGCTCCAATAGCTCACCCGCCAAATCTTCCATACCCGTTTCAGGAATGTGCTCCTCTCCTAGCTCAGGCAGTACATTGCTGATGTAATCTGAAAATACTTTGTTGGGTGAAAGAATAAGAATGTCTTTCGCCCGTATCTCATCTCTGAATCGGTACAGCAAAAAAGCAATTCGGTGCAAGGCAATGGAAGTTTTACCTGAGCCTGCCACACCTTGTATGATCATGACTGAGGCGGTTTCATTTCGAATGACGGCATTCTGATCACGCTGGATGGTAGCAACAATGTTTTTCATCTTGTCGTCTGCCGACAAGCTTAATTCCTTTTGTAAAATGTCGTCATGGATATTAACTTCGTTTTCGATCATGAACTCCATCCTTCCATCGCGGATTTTATATTGACGCTTCAGTTCAATGTTCCCCGTTACTTTTCCGCCCGGGGTTACGTACCAGGCTTCTCCTAATTCAAAATCATAAAACATAGATGAAATGGGTGCACGCCAATCGTACACGAGGTTGACACCTAACGTTTCATCAGTGAACGTATGAATGCCAATGTAGACCGGCATTTGCTCTTTGCCTTCTCCTGTGACAAAATCAATGCGCCCGAAGTAGGGAGACTCCCTCAGCTTCATCAATTTTTTTTTTCGCGCCACCGAAGACTCACCAGTAGATGCCATGCGATTGATCGACTGACCAGCGGAAACCTTATCGGCATCATCCATACCTGATTGATGCTCATAGATATATTCCTTGGTTTGGCGGAGTTCTTCAGCGTATTGCTTCACCCGACTGTCAACGCGATTGAGTGATAACTCAAGGCGTTCTTTGATTTCTTCCAGAAAGGCCCGCTCCTCTTGTTCTGTTTTGTTAATCATCTTCAATTGCAATTCGGGCGCAAAGCTAAGAAATGATTTTGGGGTCACTCAAGTTTTTATATCAACACGTTAGAGACAAATGAGCTCAGTCATTTGACTTAGGCTTGCAATTTTCTCTTTTTTTTCCTAAACTTTGTATTCCTAAAAGCAGCCCTGTCTCTAAAAGTCTGCTTTCTGAGCTTTCCTGAAGAAAAGTGTAGTTGAAAAGCCGCTCAATACTCGTGGACGGTAAAATCAATTCAATACTCGAAAGAACACACTTTAAAATACACCCTTAACCAAAAACCTATTCTTATGAAAAAATTAATTTTAGCACTCCTTGGTGCGACTCTTTTATGGTCCTGTGCTAAACCGAAAGAAGAAGAAATGGCCACACCTGAGCCTAAAGCAGTTGAATTCGCGGATGCCAAATATATCAAAATGGGCCAGGAAATGATGAAGTCACTGGCTGAAGGTAATACAGATGCCTTCACCAATAACTATGCAGATAATGCCGTTTACCAATGGAACAACGGAGACAGCATTGCGGGCAAACAAGCGATTGCGGCTTACTGGAAAGATCGCAGGGCTAATGTTATTGATACGATCACGTATACAAACGAGGCGTGGCTGGCGATACAGGCCAATGATCCTCCAAAACACATCGCCAAGGGAGTATGGTTATTTAATTGGGCCACATTCACTATTACTTATTCCACCGGCAAGCCTTTAACCCTTGCCATACACAATGTATTTCACTTTGATGGAACCGATAAGGTTGATCGTGCAATTCAATATCTGGATCGCGCTGCCATTGCGGCTGCTATGGCTAAGAAATAAAGAGATCAAATCAAACACATAGAACTTATAAAGGGAGCCACGGAGCTCCTTTTTTAATACGGAGTTCCTTTTTTAATTTACAATCCTCTTCAAAAAAATGCAACTATTGATTGTTGCTCACTAACTTCGTACCTTAAACCAGAACGCTTAAACTTATGACCTTAGAAATTTTTCTTCGCTACATTCACTTTATTAGCATCTTCGCGATCGTTGGCTCTTTGACTTCAGAGCATCTCTTGCTCAAAAAAGAGATGACACCACGCGAACTTGACCGCGTGGCCAAGATCGATTTGATCTATGGGATCGCTGCTATCTCACTACTCATTGCCGGTCTAACTCTTTGGTTTGGTAGTATTGGGAAACCAAGTATTGTCTATACTAAGAACTGGATCTTTCATATTAAGGTGACTCTCTTTGTTACGGTTGGCCTTTTATCCATATACCCTACCGTCTTCTTCCTGAAAAACCGTGGTAATCAGGAAAAAGTGATTACCATTCCAAAATCTATTTTCTGGCTGCTGCGTATTGAAATACTTTTACTCTTTATCATTCCTCTGTTGGCCGGATTGATGTCACGAGGAGTAGGTTTTTTTGGCTAACATTACTTAACTAATTATGAAAAGAAGGGAGTTTCTTACTACATCGATTGGCCTATCCACAATAACTTCTACTCTACCGCTCACTGAGTTACATGCTGAAGTAAATCAGAAAGTAAGTCACTCCGCATCTCATCAAGAAAAGAACTTCGATGTAATTGTAATTGGCGTTGGCAGCATGGGCTCTTCCACGTGCTATTATCTTGCAAAGCAAGGTTATAAAGTCTTAGGGCTGGAGCAATTTGATATTCCCCATGAGTTAGGTTCACATGCGGGCCAAAGCCGAATCATTCGCAAAGCCTATGGTGAAGGTTCTGACTATGTGCCATTACTTGAAAGAGCCTATAAAAATTGGCGTTCGTTAGAATCAGAAACGGGTGCGCAAGTCTACCACAAGACAGGCCTTGCCTATTTTGGAGCACCCGATGATCTTTTTTTAAGTACAGTAAAGGGTTCATCTAAAAAGTATAACATTCCGCTTAGCAATTTGACTGCAGAAGAATGCGGTTTAAAATACCCACAGTTTAAGCTTCCCCGAAACTTTCAACGACTAGAGGAGCCAGATGCTGGATTCATCACCCCAGAGCGCAGCATTCTTTTATACGTTCAGCAAGCAGTACTTAACGGGGCCATTATCCGAACAAAAGAGAAAGTGATTGAATGGAAACATGAAATTTCAGGAGGAGTAAAAGTAGTAACCGACCGTGGCACGTACAGTGCAGGTAAATTGGTTATCACCGCTGGACCATGGGCCGGGAAAATAATTCCATCGCTTGCTTCTAAATTGACTGTTACCCGACAAGCAATTGCATGGGTAAAACCAAAAAAGTGGGACAATTTCACGCTTGGAAAATTTCCCTGCTGGATCTTGGAGGACAAAGACCATGATTTTTATGGATTCCCGATTCTACCGGTGGGAACCTTTGGTGGCCCTTTAGGATTGAAACTTGCTTTACATTATCCGGGAGCCGAAACTACCGATCCGGACTCCGTGAACAGAAACACAAAAGAATCTGACGAAAAAATATTGATTGAATTCTTAAACCGATTTATTCCTGATGGCTACGAAAATACGTTGGTGATGAAGACGTGTTTATATACTAATTCCCCTGATCACAATTTCATTATTGATTACTTATCGGGGTATGACAAAGACGTTGTTTTTGCAACTGGATTTAGTGGTCATGGTTTTAAGTTCGTAAGCGCGGTGGGTGAAATTTTGGCTGACCTTGCTATGAAGGGAAAGACAGAGCAGCCAATTGGATTTTTAAATGCTAAACGATTTTAAGGATGCGACTATCACCGGTAATTTCCCTTTTATTGCTTTCGTCTTTCACTGATTGCACTCAATCTGCAAATGCAGTTGGAGAAGACGAAAAACTTATTCGTGAGGTGCGCCAAAAATCAAACGATGCTATTGCCAAGCAGGATACAGTAGCTCTTGCCGGAACTTGGACAAACGATTTTCACATTATCTCTTCCCGGAATTTTGAGATTAGTGGATTAGAGAACAATCGCCATAATTTTGCTAAAGAATTCGCAATCAAGAAAGAAATACTTTATGTGAGAACAACCAGCAAGGTGGAAGTATTTGCAGATTGGGAAATGGCCTCCGAGAACGGCACTTGGATCGGACAATGGCAAGAACCAGATGGATTGGTTAAATTTACAGGTACTTACTTTGCCAAGTGGCATAAGGTGGAAGGACAATGGAAAATCAGAGCTGAGATTTTTGTTCCGCTTTCTTGTTCTGGAAGTGCTTTTTGTGAGAAGAAACCACTTTAATATCTAGAATCAATTCTAATTTTTTTACTTTAAGTATTCATTCAGCAAATGATTTCCTTTAAAATATTTTCGAGCTATGTTCTAACACAAATAAGGCTACTAGCCATTCCGCTAATCTTATTCGTTAGCATACCGCTTCAGGGGCAAATGTTGTCGATAGCAGAGAGCATAAATAAAAAGTCATTCAACCCCGCCACACTTTTATGGTTCAATGCCCCTGCTACTAAATGGGATGAAGCTTTGCCTGTAGGCAATGGCCGCCTTGGTGCTATGGTATTTGGTAAGTATGGCGAAGAGCGCATTCAACTGAATGAAGAAACGTATTGGTCAGGCGGGCCTTACTCCACAGTAGTAAAAGGTGGAGCAACTGTATTGCCTCAAATTCAAAAATTAGTATTTGAAGAAAAGTATCTCGAGGCTCATAATTTATATGGTCGTAACCTCATGGGCTATCCCGTAGAACAACAGAAATACCAGAGTCTTGCCAACCTGCATTTATTTTTTAATGATCAGGAAAAAGTTACTGACTATAAGCGTTGGCTCGATTTATCAACTGCGATAACTAGTGTAGTTTATACGGTTAACGATGTCACATATACACGCGAAGTATTTTCTTCAGCACCCGATCAAACTATTGTGGTACGGTTGACAGCTAGTAAGGCTGGAAGTATTTCGTTTAAGACTAACTTGAGAGGCGTGCGCAATCAAGCCCATTCAAACTATGCAACAGATTATTTTAGAATGGATGCTGTGGGTAATGATGGTTTGACAGTTACCGGTAAGTCTGCAGACTATATGGGTGTGGAAGGAAAATTGAAATACGAAGCAAGAATTAAAGTTGTTCCTGAAGGAGGTAGCATAAAAACGGAGCAAGTTGATCTTATCATTGAAAAGGCAGATGCAGTTACCATCTATTTCGTAGCTGCCACCAATTTTATCAATTACAAAGACGTAAGTGCCGATCAGCATGCACGAGTTGAGAGCTACCTCCAAAAATTGAGCGGCAAAAGTTTTGAGTCCATCAAAACGGCATCAATTGCAGATTACAAGAAGCTATATGACCGAGTATCCTTAACATTGCCCATAACAGAAAATTCTTACAAGCCTACCCATGAGCGAATGCAAAAAAATCAAGCATCGCCAGATCCAAGCATGGCCGCCTTAAGTTATAACTTTGGAAGATACTTGTTGATATCTTCCTCACGCCCCGGAACAGAACCCGCCAACCTTCAAGGGATTTGGAACGATGACATGAACCCTATGTGGGATTCGAAGTACACGACTAACATAAATACTGAAATGAATTATTGGCCGGTAGAAAGTAGCAATCTTTCGGAGTGTGCTGAGCCCTTAGTTCGGATGGTAAAAGAATTAACGGATCAGGGCACTCAAGTTGCTCGAGAACACTATGGCGCGCGGGGTTGGGTGTTCCATCAAAATACTGATCTATGGAGAGTAGCTGCCCCGATGGATGGCCCCACTTGGGGCACGTTTACTGTTGGAGGCGCCTGGTTATGTACACATCTATGGGAACATTATCAGTATACACGCGACAAGGCCTACTTGAATGAAGTATATCCGCTCATCGAAGGTTCAGTTCAATTCTTTATGGATTTTCTGGTCATGCATCCGAATGGTAAATGGTTGGTTACCAATCCGTCTACCTCGCCTGAAAATTTTCCAGATGGAGGTGGAAACAAACCTTACTTCGATGAAGTTACGGCTGGCTTTCGCGAAGGCACTACGATCTGTGCAGGTTCATCTATTGACATGCAGATTTTGTTTGATTTGTTTGGGTATTACCTGCAAGCATCAGATGTCTTGAAAAAGAATTCGACTTTCGTTAATGAAGTTAAGCAAGCACGAGAAAAATTAGTACCACCGCAGATTGGATCCAACGGTTCTTTACAGGAATGGGCTGATGATTGGAAATCACTGGAAGAAAACCACCGACATTTTTCACACATGTACGGATTGTATCCCGGCAAAGTACTATATGAAAAGCGAACACCAGCATTAATTGAATCCTATAAGAAAGTATTGGAAGAACGAGGTGATGCTTCAACAGGTTTTTCAAGGGCATGGAAAATGGCGCTGTGGTCACGATTAGGTGATGGCAATAGAGCCAATCGGATCTATAAAGGCTATTTAAAAGAACAAAGTTGTACTTCGTTATTCGCTTTATGCGGAAAAGCTCCGCAGGTAGATGGTACGTGTGGTGTTACTGCAGCTGTTACCGAAATGCTGATGCAATCACATGATGGCTTTATTAATTTGCTTCCGGCATTACCCGATGAATGGATTGACGGAGAATTTAAAGGCGTGTGTGCACGAGGCGCTTTTGAATTGGATTTTGAATGGAAGAATAAGAAGATAATTCGTTTAAAAATTCTATCAAAGGCAGGCGAAGTTTACAGACTTGAATGGGGGTCAGGGATAAAAATAAGAAGTAGCGGAAAGCCAATTAAGTATGCTAAACTTCCAAATGGAATTATTGAATTCAAAACTCAGAAAGGTTTTACGTATGACATTTATTAACTATTCAAAGAATAAAACAATGATTTCTAAACTGATTATAACTAAAACATTTTTGTTTTGCCTTTCCATAGCTGTTTACGCCCAACAACCTCCTTCTCCTTTGGAAGCCTCCTTTCAAACGTATAGTAAGATGAAGGAGGAAAGTAAATTTAAAGTGGATTGGATATCATTGGGACCCACCGTGAATTCTGCTCGTGCCGATGTCGTTCAAGTGGATGCATCGCATCCGGGTACTATGTATGTTGGATTTGGATCCGGTGGCTTGTGGAGGACCATCAATCATGGCGTGAGTTGGAATTCCATTTTCAATGAACAAGCTTCCCTTGGGATTGGTGATGTGGAACTTGCTCCCTCTGATCCTAACATTATTTATTTGGGTACAGGTGAGAACTTAAAGAAGCCTAGGAACTTTACATTGCCAGGCACAGGCATGTACCGTTCAAATGATGCAGGCACAACGTGGCAGCATATCGGTCTCGAAGATTCTTGGTCGATCGCAGAGATTGCAATTCATCCTACAAATCCTGAAATCGTTTTCGTGTGTGTTCTCGGC
Source organism: Bacteroidia bacterium (assembly GCA_031401775.1). Taxonomy (GTDB): domain Bacteria; phylum Bacteroidota; class Bacteroidia; order Cytophagales; family Cyclobacteriaceae; genus ELB16-189. Next base: position 25,153 of record JANNRV010000036.1, read on the forward strand.
CATCTTTGGTCGAAGAACAAAAACCGCGGATTGTTCAGAAGTATAAATGGTGGCAAAACATGGGAACATGTATTGTGTAAAGATGACATGACAGGTGCAAATGAAGTTATCATCTCGCCATCCAATCCAGAAATTATGTACACTTCTTTGTGGGAAGTATATCCAGGTATCAGCGGAAAAAATAGCGGGGTTTATACAAGTAGTAATGGCGGATCTACCTGGGGCTTATGCAAGAATGGTTTACCCTCCGGGCCAAAGATTGGACGAATTGGTCTGACTGTTTCATCGACCAATCCCGCAAAGGCGTATGCGCTCATTGATAATTTGAACAATCCAAGAGATCATGCCGCTGAACTTTACAAAACAGTTGATGGTGGACTAAACTGGACAAAGACTCACAGCGGGCCTTTCAAAATATTTCCGGGCATAGGCTGGTATTTCACCGATGTGTATGTAAACCCAAAAGACGATGAAGAAGTATTTTGTCTGGGTGTTCGTCTTGCACATAGCCTCGATGGCGGTAAGACTTTTTCTTTCATTGGTGGCAATGTTACACGCATGACCCCAAGTTTGGCTCAAGGGCTGCATCTTGATCACTGCGAGTTATGGATTAACCCGACTAATCCAAATCATCTTGCAGTTGGAAACGATGGAGGCTTATATGTAAGCTATGACAAAGGAATATCGTGGGTTCATTACAATAACATTCCTGTGGGAGAATTTTATGATATCACAATTGATCAATCTAATTATACAATTTATGGAGGAACTCAGGATGACGCAACAGTGTATGGGCCGCCTAAGGAACTAAATACAAGATTTCCTGATCCCTGGAAATATGTTTGGATTGATCCGTGGGATGGTGGCGATGGCTGTGTAACTCAAATTGATCCTGAAGATAAATCCATTATCTATTATAGCCGCCAACATGGTGATGCAATGAGATTAGATAAGTCAAATGATGTGGCGGTATCCATTATGCCTGTACTTCCTAAGGAAATCAAGGATACCCTCCTATTTAATTACATGACACCCTATTTTTTGTCTGCCTACGAAAGCAAGACTTTGTATCACGGAGGCAATTACATTCTTAAAAGTGCTGATCGCGGAGATACCTGGAAAGTCATCAGTCCCAATCTTACTGTTTCTTCTATTAAGGACAAGAAATCATTTGCCACCGGGGCCATTGTAGAATCCCCAACAGAAAAAGGATTGCTGTATGCAGGTACTGATCATGGTGCGTTTTGGGTTTCAAAAAACGATGGATCTGTCTGGCAAGAGTATTCAGCAGGTCTTGAAAATAATTATATTCGAAGCATCTCTCCTTCTCGCCACAAAACATCACGTGTTTATATAGCAATGACAGGAATTAACTACGATGATTTACATAGCTATGTCTATTGCTCTGAGGACTATGGAAAAGATTGGAAAAGCATTTCGGACGGGCTGCCAGATGAACCAGTGAATGTGATTAAAGAAGATCCCACAAATGAAAATGTCTTATACGCAGGGGGATTAAGGGGAGTGTATATTTCAATCAACCGTGGAAACAGTTGGTCTTATTTAGGGATCAATATGCCAGCAGCAGCAGTAGCCGACCTGGAAATTCATGAAGCCACAATGGATCTGGTTGTAGGCACACACGGACGAGGTATATACAAAACCAGCCTTAAGCCTATTCAGAGAATGGTGACTCAAAATCTTTCAACTACCAAAGACTACTTTTTTGAAATAAATCCAGCAAAAAGGCCTTGGTTTAATTCATCAAGTGGCGAACCTGATCATCGTACGATAGAAAAAACTGCCTTCACATTCTGGCTGAATAAATCAAAGGAAGTTACTATTTCTATCCGGGATAAGTCAAATAAAGAAATTTGGAAGACGGAGGTATTTGGTCAGGCAGGTTTTAATCAATATCGGTGGGATTTGGTGGTGAGCAAGCAAACAAGCGATTATCCTTATTTTATGGACTATGATAAATTTATAGAAATGGGGACATACCTTATGACAGTATCATCAGATGGAGGTTATTTGGAGCAGCCTTTTGTGGTTATCAACGGAATATCGCCTTACCTTAAATAAGAGACAGATTCTAACCAGGCTTTTACCTTTTTGGTGTCATATAATCCTCACGCAAAACGTTTGTAATAGCATCCATCAAAAAATCTGCATTGTCGTGTGTAAATACCATGGGCGGTTTTATT